>DASSBX010000431.1:0-2004 GCA_035698305.1 Miltoncostaeaceae bacterium
CCTCTTCGCCGGCGGTCCCGTCGGCCGCAACCATGCCATCGCCCTGGCCCGCGTGCCCGGACGACCGCCCGAGGGCTTCACGCCCCTCGACGCCTCGCGCCCCGCCACCGGCGCGGCCCTCGGCCTGCTCGACCTCACCCGGGAGCCCGCCGCCTACCCACCCCTCGATGGCCTGCGGCTCTTCGATGGTCACGCCGGCTGGTCGCCCGGCCAGCTCGAGGCCGAGGTCGCGAACGACGCCTGGTTCGTGGTCACCGCGCGTCCGCGCGACCCCTTCACGCCGGACCCGGCTGCCCTCTGGGCGGCCGTGCTCAGACGCCAGCCGCTCGACCTGGCGATCTTCCACAACTTCCCGGACGAAGTCACCCAGAACTGACCGGACGGCGCGGGGCGCCGGACATCGAGGTTGCGCCGGCTGCTAGACCTGCACGGCCTCCGGCGTCTCCGCCTCGACCGAGGGCGCGCGGTTCACCACCACGTCCACCACGGCCGCCACCAGCGCCCCCGCCAGCAGGTCCACCGCGTAGTGCTCCCCCAGGTACACCAGCGACAGCCCCATCAGCACGCAGTACGCCGACGCCCACGGCACCAGCCGAGGCGCCCGCCGTCGCGCCCACAGCACCAGCGTCATCGTCACCGCCATGTGGATCGAGGGCACCGACGCCACCGAGTTCGGCTCCGCCATCGAGGCGTGTAGTTGCCGGTACGTCTCCACGTTCAACCCGCTGCCCACGAAGTCGATCACCCGGTATACCCCCGGGATCTCCCCTGCGGCCGAGGCCAGCCAGGGAGGCGCCGTGGGCAGCAGGAAAAAGATCACCAGCCCCGCGTACAGCGTCCCCACCACCGCCAGCACGTACCGCGAAAACCCCGGGCCGCCTCGACGCCAGATCACGATGGCTGCCACGTGCGGGACGACGAAGAACGACCAGTGCACCAGCGTCGCCACCGTGTCCAGCCAGTCCAACCCGCTGGGCGAAAACAGCGACTCCTGGAGGGTGACCGTTGGCACCATCCCGTGGAAAATAAATTCCTCGATGGCGATCACGTAGTCCACCTGCACCGGCAGGCCGTACTCATCCGCCAGCGCGCGTAACATGGTGTAGAGGTACATCCCGCCCACATACACGAACCACCACCCACGAGGTTGGCGGTCACGGAGGGCCCCGGACCACACACCCGCGCTGACGACCAGCACCGCGACGGCGAGCACCGGCTCCGACTTCCAGAGCCCGCTCGCCAGCATCAGGGTCATCACGGCCAGGGAGAGCGCGTGGACCGCATCCACCAACCGCAGCCCCCCGCCCCGGTCGCCCCGCGTCCCACCCGGCTGCGGCGACTGATCTCGCCCCGCGGCCCCGCCGTCCGAGGCGCGCTTGTACTCCTGCTCGCGGGCGCCAGCCTCTGGTGGCTGCGCGGCTCCGCGCACCCCGACCAGGTACTCTCCGTACTTCGCTCGGCTCACTTGTCGCCCGTCATGCTCGCCATCGCCCTCTTGCTCGCCTCGCTCGCCGCCAAGTCTGTCAGATGGCGGCTCCTGCTGCCTCAGCACGCCGCCCTCTCACGCAGCGAGGCCTATCGAATCTTCCACGTATCCCAGTTTCTGAACAACGTCCTGCCCCTGCGCGCCGGCGACCTCTTCCGCCTCCGCTCCGCCGCCCGCTTCCCCTCCCTCGGCGGGGCTGACGGCATGCGCGCCGCCTTCCTCTCCCTCGTCGCCGAACGGCTCATCGATGCCGTCTGCCTCTTCGGAGTCTCGCTCCTCGTCCTCCCCATCTTCATGCGCGCCGTCCGCACGCCGGACCACCTGCCCCTCGGCCCCCTCCTACGCGAGCGTCCGATCCTCGCGCTCGCCCTCCTCACCGCCCTCGCCGCCCTCGTCCTCGTCTTCCGCCTCGGCCGCCGCCGCGCCGTCGACGACCCCGCCCAGCCCCTCGCCGCCCCGCCTGTCGAGGCGTCCCCCATACCGCTCGCCCTCGGCTATCCGGTGCCCGCCACCCTGCC
>DASSBX010000432.1:0-2396 GCA_035698305.1 Miltoncostaeaceae bacterium
GGCGCGCTGGTACCTGTTCGCCGCCCTCGCGGTGCTCGTGGTGGTGCTCGACCAGATCACGAAGGCGATCATCCGCGGGCAGCTGGAGCTGCGGGAGCGCAACGAGGTGTTCTCGTGGTTCTCGATCTCCCGGGTGAACAACGAGGGGATCGCGTTCGGCCTGTTCCCGGGCCGTCAGGAGGCGATCGCCGTCCTGACGGTGGTGGCCCTGTCGGCGATCGCGATCGCGCTGGCGGGGCTGGTGTCGCGCAACCCGATGGTCGCGGCGGGGGCCGGGCTGCTGGTGGGCGGGAGCCTCGGCAACCTGATCGACCGGCTCGCCCACGGGGCGGTGACCGACTTCATCGACCTGGCGCGGTGGCCGGCGTTCAACGTCGCCGACTGCGGCATCACGATCGGGGCGGTGCTGATCGTGATCGGCCTGATGGCGGACGAGCGGGAGGCGGAGGAGCCTGAGTGACGATCCGCCTGCGGTGCGCGCGCCCGCCGGAGCGGAGCGGGCCGGGATGCGCCTCGACGCCGCGGTGGGCGCGATGGAGGAGGTCGGCAGCCGCGCGGAGGCGCAGCGGCTGATCGACGCCGGCCGGGTGCTGGTGGACGGCGTGCCGCGGCCGAAGCGCCACAAGCTGGCGGCGGGGGAGGTGATCGAGGTGCGGCCGATGGCGCCGCCCAGGTCGGAGCTGGTGCCGGAGGCGTCGGTGCCGTTCCGGGTCGCCTACGAGGACGACGACCTGATGGTGGTCGACAAGCCCGCCGGCGTGGTGACCCACCCGAGCGCCGGGCACCGGGAGGGGACCCTGGTCCACGGCCTGCTCGCCCACGCCGTCGCGGGGGGCGCCGACCCGACCCGTCCGGGGATCGTCCACCGCCTCGATCGCGACACGAGCGGACTGCTGGTGGTCGCCCGGTCGGAGCGGGCGCACCGGCGGCTGCAGCGGCTGCTGCGCGACCGCGACGTCCGGCGCGAGTACGTCGCGCTGGTCCACGGGGCGTTCCCCCCGGCCCTCACGGTCGACCGCCCGATCGGGCGCGACCGACGTGTGCGGACGCGCCAGGCGATCGACCTGACCGACGCGGGCCGCGACGCGGTCACCCACCTGCGCCGGCTGGAGGAGCTGGGCCGCTTCAGCCTGGTGGAGGCCCGCCTTGACACCGGGCGGACCCATCAGATCCGGGTGCACCTGGATTCGGTCGGCCACCCCGTCGTGGGCGACCGGGTCTACGGCCGGCGGGAGGAGACCCTCGGCCTGGAGCGCCAGTTCCTCCACGCCGCCCGCCTCGCCTTCCCGCACCCGGAGACGGGGGAGGAGATCGACGTGACCAGTCCCCTGCCGCACGACCTGGAGCTGGCCCTGAGCAGGGCCCGGCGCCGGAATCGCGACCGGCCGGGCCGACGATGACCGTTCTGGAGAGGCGGAGCGGTGAGCCGCCCGTCAGTCCAGGATCTTCCAGTACGAGTCCTTCCTGCTGATCAGGCCGCCGGAGAACTCGAAGAGGTCACACCCACGGACCTCGACCGGCTCGCCGGTGCGCTGGGTCCCCCGGATCGTCCACTCCGACACGCCGCGGTCGCCGCTGACGAAGTGGCGGTCATCCTCGTAGCGGATGTCCGGTATCCCCTCGAACCGGGACCGGATGCCCTCCCGGGCCGCGTCCCTCCCCACGAGCCGCCGTCCGCCCGGGGCGGGGCCACGCGGCATCTCGAACACGCAGTCCTCGGTGAAGAACGCCATGATCGCGTCGACGTCGTGGGCGTTGAAGGCCTCCAGGAACGCCTTCAGCGTGGCCGTGGTGACCTCGGACTCCGGCATGGACCGCACCTCCTCGTCACGGGGGTCCGAGCCTCCCTCACGGGGTGGTGCACCGGCAACGCGAGCTCAGGCGGCGACGGCCGCCACGGATGGCCCGGCGCGCCACCGGGCCTCGCCGAACCACCGGTACATCGTCTGGCGTGAGGGTGGGCGCGCCTCGCCCCTGCCGGCACGAGCCCTGAGCCTGGCGATGACGGCGGACAGGGGAGTCCCGACGGCCCACATGCCCTCCGCCTCCCGCCGGAGCGCCGGCCAGGCGTAGGAGCCCGGCCGGGCCCGGGCCGCCGGCTCCCGCGTCTGACGCAGGAGACGCTCCCGGTGCACCTCGAGCGCACGCTCCCTCCGCGCCGTGAGGCATCCGGCGGCGGCCCAGACATACCGCAGCGACACCCAGAAGTCCCGCCCGGCGCGGGACCGCTGGAACGACTCCGACCGGTGTGCAGCACACAGCCACACCGAAACCCCGCCGGGGAGGACGAGCCGCGCCCGCTCACCCTCCCCCCGACCCATGCAGATCGCGCACGGAGGACGCGACCCCAGACGCTCACCCTTGTAGAAGCTCTTCGGCATACGGGGATCCTGCTG
>DASSBX010000433.1:0-6056 GCA_035698305.1 Miltoncostaeaceae bacterium
TCGTCGGCGCACCGAACTTCTTGTCGAGAACCACATACCGACCCTTCGGACCGAGCGTCACCTTCACCGCATCGGCAAGGGTGTTCACACCCCGCTCCAGGGAACGACGAGCGTCCTCATTGAACTTGATGAGCTTTGCCATCGCTGGCTGAGTCTCCTTGGCTGGAATCTTGTCGATGCGCCGCCGTGCGGCGGCGCGCGGCCTACTTCTTGGCGGCCTTCTTGGTGCCGCTCTTCTTCGCGGCCGTCTTCTTGGCGGGCGCCGCGGCGACCCGGGCCAGGATGTCGTGCTCGCTCAGGATGAGCACGTCCTCGCCCTCGAGCCGCACCTCGGTGCCGCCGTACTTCGAGTAGATGACCTCGTCACCCTCGGACACCTCGAGCGCGACGCGCGCGCCGTCGACCCACCGGCCCTCGCCGACGGCCAGCACGGTGCCGCGCTGGGGCTTCTCCTTGGCCGTGTCGGGCAGCACGATGCCGCTCGCGGTGACCTCTTCCTGATCCACGGCCTTGACGATCACGCGATCGCCCAGGGGCTTGAGATTCATCGGCCCTCCCGGGGTCGAAATGGACGCTCGCGTGTCCCATCCCGGTCCGGGCCCTGGGTCCACGCCTGTTGGCACTCGTCACGTGCGAGTGCCAGGCGGAGGTTACCGGATCGCCGCGCCCCTGCGCCAGCGCCGCGGCGCGCCGGGACGCTCAGGCCCCGCCGCCGGCGGCGAGCGCCTCGAAGGCGGCCTCCGGGGTCGCGCCGCGCGCGAAGACCCACCACAGGTAGAACCCGTCGCGGCGGTCGGACGTGATCGCCGCGGCCGGCGAGGGCTCCGGCGGAGGCTCCACCTCGAACATCAGGCGGGCGAGGGCGGCGGCGTCCAGCCCGCCGAGCCCCCAGTGGGCGAGCGCCGCCACCACCGCCTCGGGCGGCGTGCCGGCGCCGCCGGCGTAGCGCGCCCCGCAGCCGGGGCACTGGCCCGCGGCGGGCTCCGCGCCGTCCACGACGACCGTCCCGCACAGCGGGCAGACGAGTCGCGCCACCTGCGGGCCCCTAGAGCGCCAGCGGCAGGATCAGCGAGAGCGCGGCCACCACCACCACGCCGATCGACCCGCCGGGGAGGCCCCTGGCGCCGTGGAAGCGCCACACCGCCAGCCCCACCAGGGCGCCCGCGACCCCTGCCAGGATGATGAGCCCCACCTGCCCGGGGACCGCCAGGTCGCGGGAGATGCCGACGCCGGCGAGCACCGCCGTCAGCGAGCAGCCCAGCACGATCGACTCGATGCCGTCGGCCTCACCGCGGCGCAGCCGGATGGCCTCGTCGCCCATCCACAGGCCCACCAGCAGGTTCCACACGGCGAGCAGCGCGGTGCCGTAGCCGCGGTCGGCGCTGTCGGTGCCGAGCCAGTCGGCGCCGATCCACACGCCCATCGCGATCGCCCCGACGGCGAGCACCCCGAGCGGCGCCCACGTGAGCGCCACGGCGTCGCGCTGCGCCTGGTCCATCGCGGCGGGCGGGGGGATCTCCGACGGCGGCACGCGCAGGCGGCGCCCCGACGCGTGGACGCGACGGACGATCAGCAGTCCGGCGCCGAACGCCGCGAGGCCGCAGACGGCGCCGATGCCGAGGGACGGCATCGCCGCCTGCTCGGGGCTGTCGCCGCCGATCCGCAGCAGGTTGTAGACCACCAGCCAGCCGATCACGACGCTCGCGACCAGCCACGAGAGCACCCGCGAGGCCGGGGGCCCGGGCACGTGTTCGGTGGTCATGCGCGCGCCGCCATGGAGGGCACCTTAGACGGTGGGCGAGGGCGACCCGAGCACGGCGGCCAGGCGCCGGGCGGCGCGGCCGCGGTGCGAGATCGCGGCCTTCTCGTCGCGCGTCATCTCCGCCATGGAGCGGTCGCCGCCCTCCGGCACGAACACGGGGTCGTAGCCGAAGCCGTCCCCGCCGCGCATCGCCGGGGCGATCGTGCCCGAGACGGTGCCGCAGGTCACGAGCATCCCACCGTCCGCGTCGAGGCCGACCAGGACGCAGATGAACGCCGCGGAGCGGTCCTCGACCCCCTCCAGCTCGTCGAGCAGGCGACGGCAGTTGTCGGCGTAGGTGGCGTCGGGCCCGGCGTAGCGCGCGCTGAACACGCCGGGGCGCCCGCCGAGGGCGTGGACCACCAGCCCGGAGTCGTCGGCCACCACCAGGGCGTCGTCGGCGATCTCCCCCCGCAGGGCGGCCGCCTTGATCCACGCGTTCTGGAGCAGCGTGACGCCGGTCTCCTCCACGTCGAAGCCGTCGGGCGCGGCCGCCACGTCGACGCCGGGGAACATCTCGCCGAGCTCGGCCACCTTGTCGCGGTTGCCGGTCGCCAGGACGATCCTCACGCGCCCACCGCCGGGCCCACGGCCGCCGTCTGGGCGGCCGTGAGGTCGCGGATGCCGGCCTCGGCCAGGTCGAGCAGGACGTCCAGCTCGGCGCGCGAGAACGTGCTGCCCTCGGCCGTGGCCTGCACCTCCACCAGGCGGCCGCCGCCGGTCATGACCACGTTCATGTCCGACTCGGCCCGCGAGTCCTCGACGTAGGCGAGGTCCAGCAGCGGGCGCCCGTCGACCATGCCCACGCTGACGGCGGCGATCGAGTCGGTGAGCGGCAGCCGCTCCAGGCTCCCCGCCTCCACCAGCGACCCGAGGGCCAGCCGCAGCGCCGCCCACGCGCCGCAGATGCTGGCGCAGCGGGTGCCGCCGTCGGCCTGGAGCACGTCGCAGTCGAGCCAGACGGTCCGCTCGCCCAGCGCCTCCATGTCGACCACCGCCCGCAGCGAGCGGCCGATGAGGCGCTGGATCTCGGTGGTGCGGCCGTCGAGCTTGCCGCGCGAGATGTCGCGCGGCTTCCGGTCGCCGGTGGAGGCGGGGAGCATCGCGTACTCGGCGGTCACCCAGCCGCGGCCGCGGCCGCGCATCCACGCCGGGACGCTCTCCTCCACCGAGGCGGTGCAGATCACGCGGGTGGTGCCCACGGAGATCAGGGCGCTGCCGTCGGCCGTCTCCACGAAGCCGGGGACGATCGCGACGGGGCGCAGCTGGTCGTCGGTCCGTCCGTCGGCGCGCATCGACGGGAGCTTAGTAGGGTCGTGCGGATGGCCCACACGCCCCAGGACCTGGCCGACCTGCTGGCGGGCGCCGAGCACGCCGTCGTGCTGACGGGGGCGGGCGTCTCGACCGAGAGCGGCATCCCCGACTTCCGCTCCCGGGGCGGCACGTGGGACGAGAACGACCCCATGAAGGTCGCGACGCTCTCCGTGTTCCTCACCGAGCCGGAGCGCTTCTGGTCGTTCCACCGCCCGCGGATCGACATGCTCCGCGGACACGACCCGAACCCCGCCCACGCGGCGGTGGCCGAGCTGGAGCGCCGCGGGGTCGTGAAGGCGGTGATCACGCAGAACATCGACCGCCTCCACGCGCGGGCCGGGTCGCGGAAGCTGATCGAGGTGCACGGGTCGCTCGACCGCGGGGTGTGCCTGCGCTGCGACGCCCGCGTCAGCGGCGACGAGCTGGTGGCGCGGGCGGACGACGCCGACGACGGCGTGCCGCGCTGCACGGCCTGCGGCTTCCAGTTGAAGAGCGGGGTGATCCTGTTCGGCGAGCCGCTGCCCGCCGACGCGATCGAGGCCGCCTTCGACCACGCCGGCCGCGCCGACGTGATGCTGGTGATCGGCAGCTCCCTGGTGGTGGCGCCCGTCAGCCAGCTCCCCGGGGTGACGCTCGACAAGGGCGGGGCGCTCGCGATCCTCACCGAGAGCGAGACGCCGTGGGACGACCGCGCCTCGGTGCGGCTCCACGGCCGGGCGGGGGTCCAGATGGCGGAGGTCGTCGCCGCGCTCGACGCGAGGCGCTGAGCCGGTGCGGATCGACCTGGGCGGCCGCACCGCGCTCGTGACCGGGTCGACCGGCGGCATCGGCGCCGCGATCGTCGCCGGCCTGCGCGACGCCGGCGCGACCGTGTGGGTGAACGGCCGCGATCCCGGGCGGACCGCGGCCGCGGCGGAGCGCCTCGGCGCGCGTCCGGCTCCCGGCGACGTGGGCACCGCCGACGGCTGCGCCGCCGTGGTCGCGGCCGTCCGCGACGTGGACGTGCTGGTGAACAACGCCGGCATCTTCGTCCCCACCCCGGTCCTCGAGATCCCCGACGAGGAATGGACGCGCCACTTCGAGGTCAACGTGATGTCGGGCGTGCGGCTCACCCGCGCGTACCTGCCGGGGATGCTCGACCGCGGCTGGGGGCGGGTGCTGTTCATCTCGAGCGAGTCGGCGATCCAGATCCCCGCGGAGATGGTGCAGTACGGGATGACCAAGACCGCGCAGCTCGCGGTGGCGCGCGGGTTCGCCGAGGCGTTCCCCGGCCGCGGGGTGACCGTCAACGCGGTGCTCCCCGGCCCGACGATGACCGAGGGTCTGCGCGACATGCTGCAGGCCCGGGCCGGCGCCCCGCTCGACGCGTCAGCCCTCGACGCGGCCGGGCGGGCGTTCATCGCCGAGAACCGCCCGACGTCGCTGCTCGGCCGGCCGGCGACGCCGGAGGAGGTGGCCAACATGGTCGTCTACCTCGCCTCCGACGGGGCGTCGGCCACCACCGGCGCCGCGGTGCCGGTCGACGGCGGCGTGGTCCGCGCGATCGTCTAGTCCGCCTCGACCGCGTCCGGCCCGCGATGTCGATCGACGGGTGCCAGGCGAACGGGACCTGCGGGCGACCTGAGCGTCAGGCGGCGGCGGGCCTCCAGAGGGCGTCGCCGCCCAGCGGGGTGCGCGTCGCGACCCCGTCGCCGACCGCCTCGATCAGCAGCCGCTCGGCGGCCCCCCGGTCGGGCGCGTCGTTGCCGCGGACGAGCAGTGCCGCGACCTCCTGGGTGGTGAGCCCCTCGGGGAACCGCTCCAGGAGGGGGGCCACCCCGCCGGGGGCGTCGCGGCGGTCGATGTCGGGCGCCAGGTTGGCGACGATCACGTCGTAGGCGTCGATCGTCTGCCACCCGCCGGCCTCCAGGCTGCGGCCGTCGCGGGTGAGCACGACCGACGGCGCGGTGTACCGCACCGGGCCGTCGGTGGCGGCGGCCTTGCCCTGCAGCTCGGTGGGCGTGCCCGCGGCGGTGCGGGCCTCCGCGCGATCCCGCTCGTAGGCCTCGGTGACGTCGGGGGCGTCGAGGCGCGCCACCACCGCGTCGGCATCCACGCCCGGCACCCCCTCCAGCACCCCGCGCAGCCCGTCGTCGTCGTCGAGGAGCAGCGGGGAGGTGAAGTTGGCGAGCTGGAGGGCCCGCAGCACCGCCCACTCGCTGCCGGGCGCGAGGATGCGCGCCGCGACGATCGCCCGGCACCCGCGGGCGGTGGCCGACACGCGGGCCTTCGGGGCCGGGGCGAACGGCATGCCGAAGCGGTCGCGGAACTCCGTCCAGCCGAGCGCCCGGCTCGCGGTGGTGTACCCCCGCGCGACGTACTGCTCGGAGGTCTCCGTCAGCCCGATGACCACCAGGCGCCACCGCATCGACGCGCCGTAGCGCCAATCGAGCACCCGCAGGGCGGGCAGCGCCGAGTACGCCCACGGGCATCCCGGGTCGGTGAACAGGGTCGCGTCGATCCGGGCGGGCACGGTCACGAGCGTAGGCGACCGGGGCGCCCGCGCGCCCGGGCCGTCAGGGGGCGGTGACCGGCGAGGGCGGGGTGCGGCCGGCGGCCATCGCGAGCAGGTTGTCGACGGCGAGGTGCGCCATCCGGCCGCGCGTGAGGCGCCCCGCGCTGGCGATGTGCGGCGTGAGCACCACGTTCGGCAGCGCGGTCAGCGGGTGCCCGGCCGGGAGCGGCTCGTCGTCGAAGACGTCCAGGCCCGCGCGGATCCGCCCCGCCCGGAGGGCGTCGACGAGCGCGCCCTCGTCCACCACCGGCCCGCGGGACACGTTGACCAGCACCGAGCCGGGACGCATGCGCGCGAGCTCGGCCGCCCCGATCATCCCGCGGGTCTCCGGCGTGAGCGGCACGTGGACGGTGACCACGTCGGCCTCCGCCAGCAGGGCGTCGAGGG
>DASSBX010000434.1:0-7857 GCA_035698305.1 Miltoncostaeaceae bacterium
CTCCGCCGGCGCCCCCGCAGCCGCGCCGTCCGGCGACCCCGCGACGGAGCGGGCGGCGCTCGGCGCCGCCCTCGACGCCGTCGCGGACGACCTCGCCGCGCTCCGGGAGGGCGCCGCCGCCGCGACCGCCGACATCCTGGACGCCCAGGCGCTCGCCCTGGCCGACACCGAGCTGATGGGTGCGGCGCACGCCGCCATCGACGGCGGCCGCTCGGCGGCGCGGGCATGGCACGACGCCGTCGACGCCGCGGCGGCCGCCTACGACGGCCTCGACGACGAGTACCTGCGCGCCCGGGCGGCCGACCTGCGCGACCTGGGCCGGCGGGTGGTGGCCAGGCTCGCCGGCGACGCCACCGCCGGCGACGGCGCGCCGGCGGTGCTGGTGGCCGAGGACCTCGGCGCCGCGGAGGTCGCCGAGCTCGACCCGGCGCGCGTGCGCGCCCTCGCGACCGCCGCCGGAGGACCCACGTCGCACGCGTCGATCATCGCCCGCGGCCTCGGCATCCCCGCGGTCGCCGGGCTCGGGGCGTCGGCCCTGGCGATCCCGGACGGGACGATGCTGATCGTCGACGGCGGCGCGGGGACGGTCGACGTGGCGCCCGGCGCCGAGGCCGTCGCCGCCCACGAGGCACGCGCCCGTGAGGACGCCGCCCGCGAGGCGCGCGCCCGGGAGCGCTCGGGCGAGCCGGCGGTCACGGCGGACGGACGGCACGTGGAGGTGGCGGCGAACATCGGCGGCCCCGGGGACGTCGCCGCCGCCGTCGCGGCGGGGGCCGACGGTGTGGGCCTGCTGCGCAGCGAGTTCCTGTTCCTCGAACGGGCCGAGCCGCCGTCCGAGGACGAGCAGGCCGCCGCCTACGCCGAGGCGGCCCGGGCGTTCGGCGGCCGGCGCGTGGTGGTGCGCACGCTCGACGCGGGCGCCGACAAGCCGCTGCGCTACCTGCCGCGCGCCGCCGAGGCCAACCCGTTCCTGGGCGTCCGCGGCCTGCGGCTCGCGCTCGAGCACCCGGAGGCCCTGCGCACCCAGCTGCGGGCGGCGCTCCGGGCGGCGGCGGCGGGCCCGATCGGCATCATGTTCCCCATGGTCAGCGAGGTGGACGAGCTGCGGCGCGCCCGGGCGGCGCTGGACGAGGCGCGCGAGGCGCTGGCCCGCGAGGGCGTGGAGGCGCCGGCGGTGGAGGTCGGCGCGATGGTGGAGGTCCCCGCCGCCGCGATCATGGCGGAGGAGCTCGCCGCCGAGGCCGACTTCCTGTCGATCGGCACCAACGACCTGACCCAGTACGTCATGGCCGCAGAGCGCGGCAACGCCGGGGTCGCCCGCCTGTCCGACCCCGTGCATCCCGCGGTGCTGCGCCTCATCGCCGGCGTCGCGCGGGCCGGCCGCGCCGGCGGCGCGCGGGTGGCGGTCTGCGGCGAGGCGGCGTCCGACCCGGCGGCGGTGCCGCTGCTGGTGGGCATGGGCGTCGGCGAGCTGAGCGTCGCGCCGCGGCGGGTGCCGCTCGTCAAGGCCCAGGTGCGCGGGCTCGACGCCGACGCGGCGGGCGCGCTCGCCGACCGTGCCATGGGCCTGGAGGGCGCCGCCGAGGTGCGCGCCCTGGTCGCCTCGGAGGCCCCGCCGGCGTGAGCGCGCCGGTGCTCGTGACGGGCGGCAGCGGGTTCGTGGGCGGCGCCGTCCTGGCGCGCCTGGTCGCGCGGGGCCGCGAGGTGCGCGCCCTGACGCGCTCGGTGGCGTCGGCGGGGGCCCTGTCGCGGGCCGGCGCGCAGCCCGTGCGCGGCGACATGATGGACCCGCCGTCCCTGGCCCGGGCGATGGAGGGGGTGGACGTCGTGTACCACCTCGCCGGCCTCAACGGCTTCTGCCTGCCGGTCCCGTCCGAGCTGACGCGGCTGAACGTGGAGGGCACCCGGCGGGTGGTGTCCGCCGCCGCCGACGCGGGGGTGCGCTTGGTGGTGCACACCTCCTCGGCCGCGACCATCGGCGAGCCGAAGGGGACGGTCGCGAGCGAGGAGACGCCCCACCGCGGCTCGTTCCTCTCCGCCTACGAGCGGTCGAAGTACGAGGCCGAGAAGGTGGCGTTCGCGACGGCCGCGCAGCGCGGCCTCGCGCTGGTGAGCGTGAACCCGTCCTCCGTGCAGGGCCCGGGGCGCACGCGCGGGACGGCGAAGATCCTGATCGACGCGCTCAACGGGAGGCTCGGGGCGGTCGTGGACTCGCGGATGTCGCTGGTCGACGTCGACGACTGCGCCGAGGGCCACCTGCTCGCCGAGGAGCGCGGGACGCCGGGCGAGCGCTACATCCTCTCGGGGGTCACGCTCACCGTCACCGAGGCCCTCGCGCTGCTCGGGCGCATCACCGGCACCCCGCCCCGGCCGCGCCGGCTGCCCGGCCCGGTGGCGATGGCGGCGGCGACCGGCGTGGAGCTGCTGGGCAGGGTGCGGCGCCGGCGGCCCCCGGTGTGCCGGGAGATGGTGCGGACGCTCCTGCACGGCCACGCCTACGACGGCGGCCGCGCCGCCCGCGAGCTGGGCCTCGTCTACACCCCGCTGGAGGAGTCGCTGCGGCGGACGGTCGACTGGTACGTGGCCGAGGGGCTCGCCCCGGCCCCCGGCGCCCCGCGGGGGTAGGCCCACGCCGCCATCACGCGGCGCATCCGCTCCGCGGCCGACAGGTCGTGCGGTCGACGCCGGGCGGGCCGCTCACGCCGCCCGCCGGGGGCGGCGCTGCACGGCGATCGGGCGCTCCAGCGGCTCGCGCCGCGCGGCCAACCCGTCGGGTCGGGCCTCCACGAAGCCGATCGACGGCACCCGGTCGGCGTCGGGGATGCCCCGGCGGTACCGCCGGTACGCCCACGAGACGGGCCCGGTGGTGGGGACGCGCCCCTCCAGCATCTCGTTCACGAGCACGGCGCCGGGCGAGAAGTGGCGGACCCCGTCGACGACGTGGTCGAAGCCTAGGTGCAGGTGGCCGGTGATCACCATGTCGACGTCGGTGAAGCGCCCCACCATCTGACGGGCGAAGCCCAGCAGGACCGGCCGGCCCGCGGCGACCGACAGCAGGGTGGAGGGCATCTCGATCGCGCGGCGGCGCATCCCGTGGGTCACGCCGATCCGGAACCGGCCCGCGGGCACCACCAGCCCGAGGGGCAACCGCCGCAGCGCGCCGCCGTCGTGGTTGCCGCGCACGGCGGCGACGGGGGCCACCTCCCCCAGCTCGTCGAGCACCCGCGGCACGACGACGTCGCCGGCGTGGATGATGAGGTCGACGCCGTCGAAGCGCTCCAGCACCTCCGGCGGCAACGTCGGGAGGTGCTCGCCCACGTGCGTGTCGGCCAGCACGCCGATCCGCACCGCGCGGTCGCCCCCGGCGCTCAGAGCCCCATCGCGTGGAACCCGGCGTCGACGAAGATCGTCTCCCCCGTGACGCTCGCCGACAGCGGCGACGCGAGGTACACGGCCGTGTCGGCCACCTCGTCCTGGGTGATCTCCCGCCGCAGCGGCGTGCGGCTGGCGATGGTGTCGGCCATCGAGCCGAAGCCGGGGATGCCGCGCGCCGCGAGGGTCCGGACGGGGCCCGCCGAGATCGCGTTGACCCGGATGCCGCTCTCGCCGAGGTCCCACGCCAGGTGGCGCACGATCGCCTCCAGCGCCGCCTTGGCGACGCCCATCACGTTGTAGCCGGGCACGGCGCGGTCGGCGGCGATGTACGACAGCGTCATGATCGAGCCGCCGCCGCCGTCGCGGATGTACGGCTCGGCCTCGCGGGCGAGCGCCGCCAGCGAGTAGGCCGACACGTCCACGGCCAGGTGGAACCCGTCGCGGCTCGTGTCGACGAAGCGTCCCCCGAGGTCCTCGGGCCTCGCGTAGGCCACGGCGTGGACCAGCGTGTGGATCGTGCCGCCGAGGGCCTCCGCCGCGCCGGCGACGGCGCTCGTGATCTGGGCGTCGTCCTGCACGTCGAGGGGCAGCACCGCGGCGCAGTCGTGGAGCTGCTCCGCCAGCTTGCGCACCTCGCCCTCGGTGCGCTCGCCCTGATAGGTCAGCACGAGCCGCTGGCCCGCCTGGTCGAGCTTGCGCGCGATCGCCCACGCGATGCTGCGCTTGTTGGCCACCCCGACCACCAGGCCGGTGGTGCCCTCGAGGAGCTCCGGCACCCGTCCTCCCTCCGTCACCGCTCGGGGTCCGGCACCCGCGTGCCGCCCGGGATCCGGCGGCACGCTACAGGGTCCCGGCCCGCTCGGGACGCTCCGCATCGCCCGGGCCGGTTGCGGCGCGGGCCGCTGCCCGCGACCATCCGGCGGATGCGCCGCCGCCTCCCGGTCTCCCTCCTCTCCCTCGTGCTGTTCCTGCTGGCCGCGGCCACGGCGACGGCGCACCCCACCCTGGTCACGACCGACCCGCTGGCCGACACGAAGCTGGACGCCGCGCCGGCGGCCGTGACCCTCACGTTCTCCGAGCCGGTCGAGCTGGCGCGCGAGAACAGCGGCGACGTGGTCGACGAGTCGGGCGAGAGCGCGGCGCGCGGACCCGCCGGCCGGGGTGACGACACGCGGCAGGTGCGGATCCCCCTGCGGCCGGGGCTCGCCGACGGCACCTACACGGTGCGCTACTCGGTGATCGGCGCCGACTCCCACGTCGTGGGCGGGGTCTTCGTGTTCGGGGTCGGCGGCGGCGAGCTGAAGGACCCGTACCTGGCGGGGCTCTCCACCGGCCCCTCCGAGACCGGCCCGTGGGGCACCAGCTCACGCTTCCTGGAGCTGGTGGGGCTCGGCGGCCTGATCGGCCTGATCACGTTCCGCTGGCTCGTGTGGGCGCCGGCGCTGCGCCGCCCCCTGGCCGGGGTCGGCGCGGAGGAGCGGGAGGCCGTGGTGACGTGGGGGCGCGACGTGTTCTGGGTGGGCTTCGGCGTCCTGGCCGTGGGCGCGATGGTCGCCGAGGGTTACCTGCTGGTGGTGCAGAGCGCGAGCGTGCTGGGGACGTCGGTGTGGGGCGCTCTCGGGGATGCCACCGGCATCAGCGAGGTGCTGGGCGGCACCCGCTTCGGGTCGCTGGTGCAGCTGCGGGGCGCGCTCCTGTTCGGGCTGTTCGCCCTGGGCGCGGCGCTGTTCATCCGCGAGTACGGCTCCAGCAACCAGCCGCGCGCCGCCACCCTGGAGGGGCCGCGCTGGTCGGCGCTGCTCATGGGGGGGCTGCTGCTGGCGGTGCTCGGCGGGATCGCCGCCCAGGGCCACGCGAATGTCGCCGACCGCGCCTGGCTCCAGGTCGGCGCGCAGCTGGTGCACATGGTGTCGGTGGCCGTGTGGATCGTGGGCCTCGCGATGGTGGCGATCGTCCATCTCCGTCTGCCGCGGCTCGCCCCCGAGCGTGGATCCGCCCTCGCCGCACGGGTGCTGGCGCGCTACTCGAAGGTGGCGCTCGTGGCGGTGGCGGTCGCCGTGGCCACGGGCGTGATCCGGTCGCTGGCGGAGCTGGACGACCCGCGTGAGCTGTGGGACACGTCCTACGGCCGGAGCGTGCTCATCAAGGTGGCGCTCCTCGTCCCGATCGCCGCCCTGGCGCTCTACAACCGCAAGGTGATCGAGGCGCTGCGCCCGGTGCGCCGCCCGAACGCCGCGACCACCCGCCTGGTCCGCCGCCTCGCAGGGGCCGAGCTGGCCCTGTCGATGGCGATCGTGGTGGTGGCGTCCGTCCTCGTCGCCCAGGTGCCGGGGGCGGGCTGAGCGCCTGACCGCGGTCCCGGGACGCGCGCGCGTCCCCCGCCCGTCAAGGAGGGTGTGGACCTGTCCCGGACGAGCGACAGCGGCCTGGTGGAGCGGGCCTGCGGAGGTGGCCGCGCGGCGGAGGAGGAGCTGTTCCGCCGCCACTGGGGCGACGCGTGGCGCCGTGCGTACGCCGTCACGGGCCGCCGCGAGGCGGCGGACGACGTGGCCCAGGACGCGATCGTCCACGCGCTGTCCCGCCTGGCCGACCTGGACGACGGCGCCCGCTTCGGCGCGTGGCTGCGGGCGATCGTCACCCGGCGGGCGATCGACCTGCTGCGCCGGGAGCGCCGCCTGGTGGACCTGGAGGCGGCGGGCGAGCCGGTCGTGGAGTGGGAGGGCGGGGCCGACGAGGCGGGTCTACGCCCAGCCGTGGCCGCCCTCGACCCGGACCGCCGGGCGGCGGTGGTGATGCGCTACTGGCTGGACATGACCCCGCCCGAGATCGCCGAGGCCCTCGACGTCCCGCTGGGCACCGTCCACTCGCGGCTGGGCCGCGCCCTGGCCGACCTGCGCGCCGCCCTGGCGGAGGGGTCCCGTGCCTGACCTGGAGCGCCTCCTCCGCGACGCCCGGCCCGCGTGGCCGGAGCCGTCGCCCGCCGCCGAGGGGCGCGCCCGCGCCGCCCTCGGGTTCGGCCCCGCCCCCCGTTCGCCCCGCGGTTGGCTGTCCCGTACGGCGCGGGGCCGCGCCGCCCGGCTCCTGATCCCGGCGGCGCTCCTGCTCACCGCCGGCGCAGCCGTCGCCGCGACCCTGATCAGCACCGGCTCCTCCGGCGCCCCGGCGGGGCGGGCGGCGTCGCTGGACTTCGGGCCGCCCGAGACCGTGGGCGGGCCGGTCAGCGCGTTCGACGGGCGCCCCGCGGTCGCCGTCGACGGGCGGGGCGTCGTCACCGTCGCGTGGGGCCGCGCCGGCCGGATCGTCATGAGCTCGCGCCCACCGGGGGGCCGGTGGTCTGCCGCCGAGCGCGTCTCCGACCCCGCCCGGCGGGCCGCGTATCCGCAGGTGGGGGCGGACCGGGCCGGCAACGTCACCGTGACGTGGCGGGAGCGCACCGCCGGGGAGCGGTTCACCCAGCGGTTCACGCTCCCGAGCGGGGCCCCGGCCGGGTACCTGACGATGCTCACGGGCGAGCGGTGGGCCGTCGTCGCCCGGACCCGCGCCGCCGGGGGCGCCTGGGCCGGTCCCCAGCGGCTCTCGGACGAGACGGCGGCAGTCCGCGACATGGAGGTGCCCGGCCTGGCCGTCGCGCCCGGCGGCCGGGCGGCGGTCACCTGGGACGCCGGCGGCGCGATGTGGTCCCGCGTCCGCCCGCCCGGGGGCGACTGGTCGCCGGCGGCGCGCGTCGGCGGCGACGGCGGCGAGGCGGTCGACCCCCAGCTGACGGGATCGCCCTCGGGCGGCGCGATCCTGGCCTGGTCCAACCGGATCGCGGCCGGCGGCGACCGGCGCTACGCGATCCACGCCGCGATCCTCGATCCCGACGGCACGTGGGGAGAGGCGGCGGTGGTCGACGATCGTGCGGAGAACCCGCCGCACGCCACGGGTGCCCTCGGTTCCCACGGCGATGCCGTCGTGGCCTGGATCTCCGAGAGCGCCGATCGCACCACGACGTCGGCGGCCGTTCGCTCCGAGGGAGGGACCTGGGGGTCGCCCGCCGCCGTATCGACCTCCGACCGGCTGTTCGGATTGAGCGGCGCGCCGGCGGTCGAGGGGGATGGAAGCGCCATCGTGTTGTCCGGCCCGCGCGGGGTCGCCGCGATCCGCCCGCCCGGCGGCGTGTGGCGACCGCTCGCCCTCTCGCCGCTCGCCGGGCGCAGCTTCGGGTTCGGCGCCCTCACGGACGCCGCGGGGAACGTGGTGGTCGTCCGGGGCGCGACGACACCCCCGGGGATCGTGCTGGAGCGAGCCGACGGGACAGGCGGACCGGTCCGCGTGGGAGGCGGGGCCGTCGCACCGGCGGTTGCCGCGGGCGAGGACGGGACGACGGTGGTGGCGTGGCCGGCGCTCGGACGGACGTCGCAGGTGCTCGCGGTCGTCGCGGCGCCGCCCCGATGAGGACGCGCGCCGCCGTCGCCGCCGCGGTGCTGGCCGTCGTGGCCG
>DASSBX010000435.1:0-2037 GCA_035698305.1 Miltoncostaeaceae bacterium
CGGGCGCTGCGGGCCTTCCTGGACGCCGCGTCGGAGGGCACGCTGGTGGTGCTGGTCTCGCGGCGGCTCCTGCACGTCGACCTGGCCCGCGACCTGCTGGCCGGACGGATCGGCGCGGTCTCGGAGGACGATCTGGCGTTCCGCCCGGACGAGGTGGCCGCGCTGCTCGAGGCGCGCGGGCTGCCGGGTGGCGCGGAGGAGGTCGCCGCGGCGTCCGGCGGGTGGGCGGCGGGCATCGTGTTCGACGCCCTCCGCGGCGGGCCGGCGGAGGCGGCGGGCGCCCAGGACGACCCGTTCTTCGCCTACCTCGGGTCGGAGGTGCTCGACGCCCTGCCGCCCGACCTCCGCGACGCCGTGCTGCGGAGCGCGCTGCTCGACGTGGTCACCCCCGCGCGGCTCGCGACGCTGCTGGGGGTGCCGTCCGCCGAGGAGGCGTTCACGGCGATCTGCCGCCACCACCTGCCGGGGACGGTGGACGCGGAGGGCCTGCGTTACCACCCGCGCTTCCGGGAGTTCCTGCTCTCGGAGCTGCGACGCGGCGAGGCCGGCGACCTGCGGGCGCTGCGCGCCCGCTACGGACGCGCGCTGCTGGGGGAGGGGCGGCTGGAGGAGGCCGCCGACGCGCTGCTGGCCGCCGGCGAGCCGCGGGAGGCCGAGGACGTGGTGGTGGTGGCGGCGGCGGCGGTGATGCGGCGTGCCGACTGGGCGAAGGTGCTGCGCTGGTGCGACGCCCTGGGCGACGCGACGCTCGCGCGCCGCCACGACCTGCGCGGCGTTCAGGTGCGCAGCCTCCTGATGGGCCGCCACCAGGGCGACCTGGAGGAGCTGGTGCGGCGGATGCGCGCGTACGGCGAGTTCGACCGGCTGCTGGTGGAGGCCCCGGACGTGGCGGCGTGGTCGGCGTGGGGCCTGCACATCTCCGGCGACTGGGCGGCGATGCTCGCCCTGACGCCGCCGGCCGACGCGACCCGCCGGGCCCGGGTGATCCGCTTCATCGCCGGCACCGCCCTGGGCGACGACCCGCCGTCGGGCTTCGCCGACCAGGAGCTGGACCGGACGTGGCCGCTCCACGTGGCCCTCCAGTCGGCCTGCTACTACCGCGGGGACTTCGCGGCGGTGGAGCGCCTGGCGTGGGCGGCGCGCGCCCGCGGTCCGGTGACCGCGACGCTGGCGGAGATCTACCGGGTGGCGGTGCTGCGCAACCGCGGCGACCTGTCCGAGGCGCGGGCGGTGCTGGAGGCCGCGGAGGCCCGCATCCGCGCGTCGCGGTTCATCGAGTTCTGGCAGCAGGTGGAGGCGGAGCTGCTGTTCGCGGAGGGCGACCGCGAGCGCGGCCTGCGCCTGATCCGCGCCGCCCGCGTCACCTCGCGCCACCACGGCTACCGCCTGGCCGACCGCGCGGTGTTCGCGGTCATCGAGGGGCGCATGCTGACGCGCCTCGGGCGGCTGCCGGAGGCGGTGGAGACGCTCGGGGGCGCCCGCGCGTGGTGCGCGGCGCGCGGGTTGCACGTGTTCCGCGAGTGGGCCGACACGTGGTTCGCGATCGCACACCTGGGCCTCGGCGGCGACCCGGACGAGGCGCACGCCCTGCTGGCGGCCGCCGCGGCGGGGATGGAGCGCGCCGAGCGCAGGCTCGAGCTGCCGGCGGCGCTGGTGGCGCTGGCGGAGGCGTCGTGGCGGCGTGGCGACGAGGCCGGGCACGACGCGGCCGCCGACGCCGCCCACGCCGCGGCCGTGGCGATGGGCACCCTGGGCCCGCTGCTGACGGCGCTGGAGGCGATGCCGGACGTCCTGGCGCGCCGCATCGACGCGGCCCCCGCCGACGACCCGGTGTGGCGCGGGCTGTCGGGCGCGGACTGGTCGGCGCCGGGACGCGCCAGCCTGGAGGACGCGCGGCTCGTGGTGCGCACCCTGGGGCGGGCCGCGATCGAGCGCGAGGGCCGGCCGCTCCCGGGCGTGTCGCCGAAGGCGGTGGAGCTGGCGGCGGTGGTCGCGCGTGCGGGCCCGGCGGGGGTGCCGCGGACGGAGGCGGCGGAG
>DASSBX010000436.1:0-4976 GCA_035698305.1 Miltoncostaeaceae bacterium
CGGGCGGCGGGTGGTGGTGACGGGCGCGTCGTCCGAGCGGCGCCTCGCGCTGCGGGTCGCCGCGGAGGCGGGCGTCCCGGCGCCCGACGTGCTGGCGGGGCGAACCGGCCTGCGCGAGCTGGCCGAGGTGGTCGCTGCGGCCGACCGGGTGGTGTGCGGCGACACGGGGGTCGGGCACCTGGCGACCGCCCTCGGCGTGCCGTCGGTGGTGCTCTTCGGCCCCGTCGCGCCCGGGCGGTGGGGCCCGCCCGCGGACCGCCCCGTCCACCGGGTGCTCTGGGCGGGGGGCACCGGGGACCCTCACGCCGAGCGCGCCGACCCCGGGTTGCTGCGCATCGGGGTCGACCGCGTGCTCGACGCGCTGGAGGCGCTACCGCAGTAGCTCCGTGCCCGTGGGGGAGTGGAGGGGCGGGGTGGCGGCCCCGGCCCGGTCGGCGACGCCCCGCAGGATCTCGAGCAGGGCCTCGACGCTGCTGCGGGCGGGCGTCCACCCGAGGACCGCCGAGGCGCGGGCGCACGACATGACGGGCACGGCCAGCGCCATGTCGAGCCAGCCGGGCGGGGTGGGCTGCAGCCGCAGCCGCCAGGACAGGTCGACCGCGGCCCGGGCGGCCGCGGCCGGCACGGGGACCCGGCGGGCGCGGAGCGCCTCCGCCAGGACGGCGGGGTCGAGCACCGGGTCGGCGGCGATGTTGAAGGCGCCGCCGGCGTCGGCGTGGATCGCCCGGCGGTAGGCGTCGGCGACGTCGTCGGAGTGGACGGCCTGGAATCGCAGATCAGGGATGTCCGGCACCAGCGGGATGCGCTCGGGCCGCGCCAGGGAGCGGGGGAACAGGCCGCCCAGGAACAGGCGCGCCACGCCCGAGGCGGCGCGGCGGGAGAAGATCAGCCCGGGGCGCAGGCGCACGACGCGCAGCGACGGGTGGGCCTGCTCCACCTCGTCGAGGATCCCCTCGACCGCTGCCTTGTCCACCCCGTAGAAGGAGCTCGGCGTGCCGCCGGTGGGCCAGGTCTCATCGACCGCCGTGTCCTTCGGCCCCTTCGAGTACGCGCCGACCGACGACGCGTACACCAGCGCGGGGACCCCCGCCCGGGCGGCGGCGTCGAACACCCGGGCGCTGCCGTCGACGTTGGTCCGGCGCAGGGCGGCGCGGTCGCGCGACGGCTGGATGGCCCAGGCCAGGTGCACCACGGCGTCGGCGCCCTCGAACGCGGGGACGAGATCGGCGTCGGCCACGTCGGCAGCGACCCACGTCACCCGCGCGGGCCGCATCGCCGGGACGCGGCGGGCGATGCCGGTGATGCGCGCGACGGCCGGATCGTCCAGCAGCGCCTGGAGCAGCGCGGTCCCCACGTTTCCGGTGGCCCCGGTGACGACGACGTGCATGCGGCCCCGGTTCCCGGACGCCCCGCCCCGGTAACCCGCGGCGGCCCGCGGGTACCCGTCCGGGACCACCCGACGAGGCGGAGGTGAGCATGAAGGCGGTCACCTGGCAGGGCCGGCGGGACGTGCGCGTGGAGGACGTCCCCGACCCACGGATCGAGGAGCCCACGGACATCGTGGTCCGCATCACCACCACCGGGCTCTGCGGATCGGACCTGCACCTGTACGAGGTGCTCGGCCCGTTCATCGACCCCGGCGACGTCCTGGGCCACGAGCCCATGGGGATCGTCGAGGAGGTGGGGCCGGAGGTGACGGCCGTGACGCCGGGCGACCGGGTGGTCATCCCGTTCAACATCGCCTGCGGCACCTGCTGGATGTGCGGCCAGGGGCTCCAGTCGCAGTGCGAGACGACGCAGGTGCACGACCACGGCACCGGCGCCGCGCTGTTCGGCTACACCAAGCTCTACGGCCAGGTCCCCGGCGGGCAGGCCGAGCTCCTGCGCGTGCCGTTCGG
The DNA here is from genome assembly GCA_035698305.1 of Miltoncostaeaceae bacterium. Classification (GTDB taxonomy): domain Bacteria; phylum Actinomycetota; class Thermoleophilia; order Miltoncostaeales; family Miltoncostaeaceae; genus Miltoncostaea. The sequence continues at coordinate 1,899 of DASSBX010000436.1, forward strand.
CAACACCATGCCGATCGTCGTGCCGGAGGGCCCGCCGGACGAGCGGTTCGTGCTGCTCTCCGACGTGCTGCCCACCGCGTGGCAGGGGGTCAGATACGCCGACGTGCCGGCCGGGGGGTCGCTGGTGGTGATCGGCCTGGGGCCCATCGGCGACATGGCCACCCGGATCGCGCTGCACGACGGGGTGGAGAACGTGATCGGGATCGACCTGGTGCCCGAGCGCCTGGAGCGGGCCCGCGCGAACGGCGTGACCGTGCTCGACCTCGAGGAGCACGGCGACGACATGGGCGACGTCGTGCGCGAGCTCACCGGGGGCCGCGGGCCGGACGCGGTGATCGACGCCGTGGGGATGGAGGCGCACGGCGCGCCCGTCGGGAAGCTCGCGCACGCGATGGCGGCGATGCTCCCCGACGCGGTCGCGCGGAAGGTCATCGAGACGGCCGGGGTCGACCGGCTCAACGCCCTCTACCTGGCGATCGACCTGGTCCGCCGCGGCGGCACCATCTCGCTCCTCGGGGTCTACGGCGGCGCCGCCGACCCGATGCCGATGCTCCAGCTGTTCGACAAGCAGGTGCAGCTGCGGATGGGCCAGGCGAACGTGAAGCGCTGGGTGGACGACATCATGCCGCTGCTGCTCGACGGCGACCCCCTGGGCGCCGAGGGCTTCGCCACCCACAAGGTGCCGCTGGCCGAGGCGCCCCGGGCCTACGAGGTGTTCCAGAAGAAGCAGGACGGCGCCGTGAAGGTGCTGTTCACGCCGTAGCGCGCCGCTCCTCGGGGTCGGCCGCCACCGTGACGCCCTCGCGCGCGAGCGCCGCGAGGGCGTCCTGCTCCTGGGTGCTCGCCAGCGGCACGGACGCCCCGCGCAGCACCACCGCCGGCCACCCGGCGGCGACCGCGTCGGCGGCGGTCTCGGCGACGCACATCTCGGTCACGGCGCCCATCACGGCGACGCGCCGTATGCCCATCTCCCGCAGCACCCACGCGAGGTCGGTGTCGTCGAACCCGCTGTACGAGGACTTCAGCACCACCGCGTCGCCGTCCTGCGGGACGAGACGCGCGACGAGGTGGCCGCCCCGGCCGTCGAGGACCCGCTGCAGGAGCTGCTCCCGGCGCTCCGCGCCGTGGCGGTCGTTGACGTACACGACACGCCACCCGCGCCGGCGGGCCCTGGCCAACGCGTGCTCCATGAAGGCCACCCGGTCGGCGAACCGGCGCATGATGACGTCGCCGTCCGCGTGGTCGAACGTGTCGAGCACGTCGACCACCAGCAGGGCGTGCTCCTCGGGTCGCATGGGTCGCTCCTGGTCCACCGCCAGCGGGATACCCGCCGCCCGCCGCGGGTAACGTCGGCGCCGATGGACCGCCTCGACGACGCGCTCGCCCGCTTCGGCCACCACCACTTCCGCCCGGGCCAGCGCGAGGCGGTCGAGGCGGTGATCGACGGTCGCGACGTGCTGCTGGTGCTCCCGACGGGATCCGGGAAGAGCCTGGTGTTCCAGCTCGCGGCGGAGCTCACCGGCGGCCCGGTCGTGGTGGTCTCGCCGCTGCTGTCGCTGATGCGCGACCAGGTGCACGCGCTGCGGGATCTCGGCATCGCGGCGGCGCGGATCGACGGGAGCGGCGGCGCGGCCGCGCGGCGGCGGGAGGTCGGGCGCGTGGCGGAGGGCGCGGCGCGCATCGCCTACGTCACGCCCGAGCAGCTGGAGGACGCCGCGCTCGTGCGGACGCTGCGCGACCTGTCTCCGACGCTGCTCGCGGTGGACGAGGCGCACGCGCTGCCGCACTGGGGGCGCAGCTTCCGTCCGGCGTTCCTCGGGCTGGCCGACGCCGCCGGCGACCTGGGGCGCCCCCCGGTGGCGGCGCTCACCGCCACCGCCGATCCCCGCACCCGCGAGGAGATCGGGGAGCTGCTGGGGCTGCGCGACCCGGTGGTGGTGGTCCGTGGGCTCGACCGCCCGGAGCTGCACCTGGAGGTGGTGCGGGTGGAGCGGGCGCGCGACGAGCTCCGCGAGATGGGACGCCTGCTGCTGCCCGGCGCCGACGGGTCGCCCCCGCCGCTCGACGGCAAGGGCATCGTCTACACCCGGACCACGCGGGCCGCGCGCGACACCGCACGGTGGCTCACCGGCAACGGCGTCGACGCCGACCACTACCACGGACGCCGCCCCGCGAGGGACCGCAGGCGGGTGCAGGACGGGTTCACCTCGGGGGCGATCCGGGTGGTCGCCGCCACCAACGCGTTCGGCCTCGGCATCGACGAGCCCGACGTGCGGTTCGTGCTGCACCGCCACGTCCCCGGCGACCTGGAGACGTACTGGCAGGAGGCGGGCCGGGCCGGCCGGGACGGCCAGCCGGCACGGTGCACGCTCCTCTACCGGCCCGCGGCGCTCGCGAAGGCGACGTTCCTGGAGGGCACGGGCGCCGTCGGGCGCGACGACCTGCGCGCCGTGGCCGCGGCGCTGCGGGCGGGCGGGCCCGGGACGATCGCGGAGCTGGCGGCGCGCGGCGACGTCCCGGCGGGGCGGGTCGCGCGCGTCGTGCGCCTGCTGGAGATCCAGGGCGCGGTCCGGCGCCGGCGCGGACGGGTCGCCGGGGCGGGGGGCCTCGACCCGGAGGCGGTGTCGCTGGCCGGCGAGGAGCGCCGCGCGGCGTACGACCAGACCCGCCAGGTCGAGATGCGCGGCTACGCGGAGACGGACGGGTGCCGGCGCGCCTTCATCCTCACCCACTTCGGGGAGCCGCCCGGCGACGGGCCGTGCGGCAACTGCGACAACGACGCGCGCGGCGCGACGACGGGTCACGACGACGGCACCGTCGCCGGGCTGCCGCCCGGCGCGCACGTGACGCACCGGACGTTCGGCTCCGGGACCGTGACGCGCGTGCAGGACGGGATGGTGACCGTCCTGTTCGACGACGCCGGCTACCGCACGCTGGCCGGCGAGCTGGCCGGCGAGGTCATGTCGCCGGTGCCGGGCACCTGACGACCCGCCCGGCGCCGGGCGCCCCTCCGCACCGCCTGCGCGACGAACACGATCACCAGGGCCAGCTCCAGCAGGTCGCCCTCGTACCACATGA
>DASSBX010000437.1:0-2899 GCA_035698305.1 Miltoncostaeaceae bacterium
CCGCTGATCATGTCCAACCTCCGCCAGGTGCGGGAGCACAGCGACCTGGGCAAGCAGATGCGGGTGATCGCCGTGTCCGTGGATCCCAAGGGCGACACGGTCCCGACGGTGCGCACGTTCCTGGAGCGCCAGCGGGTCGGGTCGTTCGTGGACTACGTGATCGGCGACCGCGCCCAGCTCGAGCCGGTGTGGGCGAACTGGCAGGTGGCCACCCAGGTCCCGAAGGACAACCCGGAGCTCATCGAGCACTCCTCCCTCATCTACGGCGTGACCGCCACCGGGAAGCTCGCGACGGCCTACCCGGTGGGCTTCGAGCCGGAGGCCATCGTCCGCGACCTGGACCTGCTCAACAGCAACTGACGCGGTTCGCTAGCGGCGGGAGCGGCGGCTCCGGCGGTCGCCCACGCCGAGCACGGCCTGGAGGACCGCGTTCACCAGCCACACCACGATGGTGCCGCCCACCGCCGGCCAGAAGCCGTCGATGTCGAAGCCGGGGACCAGCCAGGCGGTCAGCGCCAGCATCAGCAGGTTCACGAAGAACAGCGCGATGCCGAGCGTCAGGATGATCACCGGCAGCGAGAGCAGCTTGACGACCGGCTTCACGATCAGGTTCACCAGGGCGAAGACGGCGCCGGCGATCACCACCTTCAGGTTGTCGTCGAAGGCGATGCCGTCGATGAGCCACTCCGCGGCGAACAGGGCGGCGACGTTGCACGCCCACACGAGCGCGAGGCGCACGATCACCGCGCCGCGTCCCGCTCGCGCATCCGGGCGACCTCGGCGGCGTCGCGCTCCTCGATGCGGGCCGCCTCCTCCAGGATCGCGGGGAGGTCGCCCTCCGGGATGACCACGGCGCCGGCGCGGTCGGCGTAGATCCAGTCGCCCGGCAGCACGGTGACCCCGCCAACGGCGACGGGCACGCCGGCGTCCCACGGCATGATCGCCTCGCCGCCCTGGCGCACCGTCTCGCCCCGGCACCACGCCCCCAGGCCGAGCCCGACCACCTCATCCCAGTCGCGCAGGCGGGCGTCGGCGACGAGCCCGGCCAACCCGAGGTTGGCGAGCCGGCTGAGCTTCTTGCCGCCGGCGACCGGCTGGTCGGGGTGCCCCCAGCTCGACGCCACCAGCACGCAGCCCGCCGGGTCGCGCCCCGCGACGGCCCGGTCGAGCATCGCGGAGAAGTCGTGGACGGCCGGGTCGATCAGGTCGGCGCGCAGGGGCATGAACCGCATCGTGACGGCGGGGCCCAGCATCCACCGCTCCGGCGCCGGGCTCACCAGGTCGACGATGTGGGCGCGGTGGGCGCGGCGGCGCATCATCGCGTCGCAGATCGCCGAGCAGCTCACCTGCCCGGCGATCGCGCGCAGGTCGTCCACGTCAGTCCTCGTGGCGGGTGAACACCAGGCAGGCGTTGTGCCCGCCGAACCCGAACGAGTTGGACAGCGCGGCGCTCACCCTCGCCGCCCGGGGCTCCAGCACGTGGTCGAACGGCGCCTCGGGGTCGGGGTCGTCGAGGTTCAGCGTGGCCGGCAGCGTGTCGCGGGCGAAGGCCATCAGCGTCGCGACGGCCTCGACGCCCCCCGCGCCGCCCAGCGCGTGGCCGTGGGCCGACTTGGTGGACGACACGGCGGCCTCGCCCAGCCCGGCGCGCTGCAGCGCGCGGGCCTCGGCGACGTCGCCCGCGACCGTCGAGGTGGCGTGCGCGTTGACGTAGCCGACGTCCCCGGCGGTCAGGCCGGCGTCGTCCAGCGCGATCCGCATCGCGCGCGCCGGTCCCGCGCCGGTGGCGTCCGGGTCGGTGGGGTGGTCGGCGTCGCAGGTGGTGCCGTAGCCGGCCAGCTCGGCGTAGATCCGCGCCCCGCGGGCCAGGGCGCGCTCGCGCTCCTCCAGGAGCACCACGCCGGCGCCCTCGCCCATCACGAACCCGTGGCGCGCGCGGTCGAACGGCCGGGAGGCCGTCTCGGCGGGCGAGTCCTCCGTGCTGAGGGCGCCCACCTTGATGTAGCCGGCGATCACCAGCGGCGAGATGGGCGCGTCGGCGCCGCCCGCCACCATCGCTTCGGCCCTCCCCTCCCGGATGAGCGACACCGCGGTCCCGATCGCGTCCGCCCCGGCGGCGCACGCGGTGGCGGGCGCGGCGGACGGGCCGCGCAGCGCAAGGGCGCGGGCGGCCGCGGCGCACGGGTGGTTGGCCAGCGACGAGGGGATGGCCAGGGGCGTCACGCGGTCGGGACCGCGCTCCAGGAACGTGCGGTGCGCCTCCAGCAGCGTCTCGGCCCCGCCGTGCACGCTGCCGATGGAGATGCCGACCCGCTCGGCGTCCAGGCCCAGCGGCCCGGCGTCGTCGATCGCCAGGGCGGCGGCGACGGCCGCGAGCCGGCCGCTGCGGTCCATGCGGCGGGCGTCCTTCACGCCGAAGCGCTCGCGCGCGTCCTCGCCCTCGGTCACCGGGAACGCGTTGATCTCGCCGACGCCCTCCAGATCGACCCGGCCCGCCCCCGTCCGGCCGTCGCACAGGGCGTCCCAGAACGCGGCGACACCGGCGCCGATGGGGCTCACGATGCCCGCTCCCGTGATCACGACCCGTCGGCGCACGGCGGGCATCATCGCAGACGCCCGATCGCCTGTGCCGCGACCGCCCGGATGGGGGTCGTCGGCCGCCTTCCGGGCACATGATGGATACCGTGCCCGCCGACCCGCCCCCGATCGCCCCGCGCGCGTGAGCCCCCGCGTCGCCACCACCGGCCTGTTCGTGGTGAACGGCGCCGTCATCGGCGTCTGGGTGTCGCAGATCCCCTGGATCCAGCAGCGCTTCGGCCTGTCCTCGATCCAGGTGGGGCTGGTGATCCTCTGCATGTCGCTGGCCGTGATCGCCGCGGTGCCGGTCGCGGGTCAGGCG
>DASSBX010000438.1:0-6136 GCA_035698305.1 Miltoncostaeaceae bacterium
GTTCGGCAGGCCCTTGATGCCGAGCTCGCGCATGATCGAGGCGACTGCGTTGTGGCCGACGACGATCTGGCGGGCGAAGCGAAGCTCGGCGGTGATCCGGTTCGAGCCGTAGATGCCGGCCGAGTCGCGGTGGACCTCGACGATCTGGCCGGCGAGGAAGATCCGCCGAAGCGCCCGCGGCGAGGTGGGGCGGCTGCGCCAGGCGTAGTAGCCGGACTCGGTCACCCCGAGGGTGCGGCAGGCGTGGCGCACGTTGATGCCCTGCCCGGTCAGGGTCTCGATCACCGGGAAGGCCCTTTTGGGTCAAGGCCCTGCTCGAGGAAGACCTCATTCACCTTGCGCGAGACGGCGAGCTCGGTCTCAAGCTGGCGGATGCGCCTGCGGGCGGCGGCGAGCTCGAGGGCCATGTCGGTGCTCGTGCCAGGGATCTCGCCCCGGTCGATGCGGTCCTGGCGCAGCCAGTTGTAGATCGTCGCCTCGGTCATGCCGAAGGTCATCACCAGCTGGGTGACCTTGGTGCCGGCCCGGGCCAGCTCGATCACCTGGCGGCGGGTCTCGGCGGGGTAGCGGCGGGGCATCGGAATCCTCCTTGCTGCCGGAGGACTCTAGAAACCGGACTCCACCGAAGTGGGGGAAGATCACGGTGTCATCGAAAGCGGGTCAACTCCAGATGTTTCGTCTGCGTACGGGCCGCCCCTGTGCGGGCCCACCGGTCGTGCGACGGGTCCATCCACGCGGAGATCCGGATCATCTCGGCCCGGGATTCTGCGACGACCATCTCGTGCTTCCTCCAGATCTCCGCGATCTGGCCCTTGAGCCACCGGATGTCGGCACGGCGGCGGGCGCCCGCTGTACGCAGGACCCCCTCATCGATGTACGCGAACACCTTGGGGCCGTACACGACCACGGCGGGGATGGCGCCCAACGTGCCGAGCACGATGCCGAGCACCACGAGGAATGTTTGCGTGTCCACGCACGGACGTTATCGCGCGGGTCGGCGAGCCCAAGCCCCTCCCCCAACGGCCCCCCAACGTCCGGGCGCTCCCCCAACGCACCTGGGGGCCTCCAGACGCACTACGGCCCCTCCGGCCGTGAGGCTCAGGAGAGGCCGTAGAACCCGCTATCTAGTGCGATGTCCCGGTGATGGCGGGACCCAGATTCGAACTGGGGACACCACGATTTTCAGTCGTGTGCTCTACCAACTGAGCTATCCCGCCGAGCCCTGTCGGGCAGCCTGGGAACGGTAGCGGACTATCATCGCCAGGGTGGCGAGCCGCGGACATGTGCTGGTCGTCGATGACGAGCGGGCCATCCGCCGGCTCCTGCGCATGTACCTGACCGACGGCGGGTTCACCGTCGCGGAGGCGGCGACCGGCGAGGAGGCGATCGAGCAGGTCCGCCGCGGCGGCATCGACATCGTGCTGCTCGACCTGATGCTGCCGGGGATGGACGGGTACGAGGTGTGTCGTCGGCTGCGGGAGACCACCTCCACGCCGGTCATCATGCTCACCGCCCGCGGCGAGGAGGCCAACCGCATCACCGGGCTCGAGCTGGGGGCCGACGACTACGTCACCAAGCCGTTCTCGCCCGTCGAGGTCGTCGCCCGCGTGAAGGCCGTCTTGCGGCGCGTCAGCGCACCCCCCGACCCCAACCGGGTGCTGCGGGCGGGACCCGCGCAGCTGGAGCCGTCGTCGCGGCGGGTGGTGCTCGACGGCGAGGAGGTGGAGCTCACGCGCCTCGAGTTCGACCTGCTCGCCGAGCTCGCCGCCCACCCGCGCGTCGTCTACACCCGCGAGCGCCTCCTGGAGAAGGTGTGGGGCTACCAGTCGGCCGTCGGCGGCAAGACGGTCGACGTCCACGTCGCGAACCTGCGCCGCAAGCTCGGCGACGACATCGGCATCGTCGCCGTGCGGGGGGTGGGCTACCGGCTGGAGCCGGCCCCCGCGTGACCCCCCGCCTCCGGCTCGGGCGGCTGCGGCCGCGCTCCATCCAGGCGCGGGTGGCCGTCGCGATCGCCGTGGCGCTGATCGTGGTGTTCGTCGTCGTCCAGCTGGTGCTGGTCGCCTTCGTGCAGGACCGCTCCCGCGCCGAGCTGGAGTCGGCGCTCCACCAGCAGGCCACCTCCATCGCCCGGGCCCTCGACGGTGAGCCCAACGTCGCCGCCGGCGCCCGCGACGCCCAGCGCTTCATCGGCGCCGCCACCCGCATGGTGGTGTCGGTCGACGGCGAGGTCGTCCACTGGAACGTCCCGGTCGACCGGCTCGAGGCGTCCGCCAGCGGGTCGAGCGGCGACGTCACCGTGTTGCTGGAGCGCCGCGACCCCGACGCCGGGCTGTTCACCGACTGGCAGTTCGTGGCGCTCATCGCGCTCGGGATCGTCGGCACCGGCGTCCTCATCTGGTACCTCGCCGGCAGCGTCGGCGCCCGCCTGCGCGCCGGGGTCGACGCCCTGGCCGACACCGCCCAGGCCGTCGCCGAGGGACGCCTCGACGTGCGCGCCCCCGAGCCGGACGACGAGCTCGGGCGCCTGGGCCGCGCGTTCAACCGCATGACCGAGCGGCTCGAGCAGGCCGACGTGCGCCAGCGGGAGTTCCTGGCCGACGTGGCCCACGAGCTGCGCACCCCCGTCACCTCCATCGAGGGGTTCGCCTCCGCGCTCGACGACGGCACCGCACGCACCGAGGACGACCGGCGGGAGGCCGCCGAGTTCATCCGCGCCGAGGCCGCCCGGCTGCGCGAGCTGGTGCGCGACCTGCAGGAGCTGACGTACCTCGACCTCACGCCCGACGTCCGCCGGGAGCCGCTCGACCTGGGCGACGCCGCGCGCCGGGCGGCGGCGCGGCTCGCGCTCGACGCCCACGTGAAGGGGCTGGAGCTCACGGCCGCCGGCGACGCCTTCGCGGTCGGCGACCCCGACCACGTGGACACCATCCTCACCAACCTCGTCTCCAACGCCGTGCGCGCCACGCCCGCCGGCGGGTCGGTCACGCTCACAGCCGTCACCGGGCGGGGGGAGGCGGGCGTCGCGGTGCGCGACACGGGCAGCGGGATCGCGCCGGCGCACCTGCCGTACATCTTCGACCGCCTCTACCGCGTCCAGGCCGGCCGCGACCGCGCCGCCGGCGGATCGGGGCTGGGGCTGTCGATCGTCCGGCGGCTCGCCACCCTGCTCGGCGGCAGGGTCGCCGTGGAGAGCGCCCCCGGCGAGGGCTCCACGTTCACCCTCTGGCTGCCCGCGAGCGTCGTCGCGCCGCCGCCCCCGTCCCGGGTAGGCTCGGAACCCCTGTAACCGCCCGAGGGGGTACCCGGTGAGCCAGCGTCGGTTCCTGCTGTCCGAGGATCGGATCCCGGAGCGGTGGTACAACGTCGCCGCCGACCTGCCGTCCCTGCCGCCGCCGCCCCTGCATCCCGGCACCGGGCAGCCCGTGGGTCCCGACGACCTGGCGCCGCTGTTCCCGATGGCGCTGATCCTCCAGGAGGTCAGCGGGGAGCGCTGGATCCCGATCCCCGACCCGGTGCGCGAGGTCTACTCGATGTGGCGGCCGACGCCGCTGTACCGCGCCCTCGGCCTGGAGCGCGAGCTCGGGACGGCCTGCCGCATCTTCTACAAGTACGAGGGGGTCAGCCCCGCCGGCAGCCACAAGCCGAACACATCGGTGCCGCAGGCGTTCTACAACCGGGAGGAGGGCGTCGCGCGCCTCGCCACCGAGACCGGCGCCGGCCAGTGGGGCTCCGCCCTCGCGTACGCCTGCGAGCTGTACGGGCTCGAGTGCAAGGTCTACATGGTCCGCGCGTCGTACGACCAGAAGCCGTACCGCCGCTCGATGATCCGCACGTGGGGCGCCGAGGTGGTGGCGAGCCCGTCGCCCGACACCAACGCCGGCCGCGGCATCCTCGACGCCAGCCCCGACAGCACCGGCAGCCTGGGCATCGCCATCTCCGAGGCGGTGGAGGACGCCGCCACCCGCGACGACACCAAGTACGCCCTCGGCAGCGTGCTGAACCACGTGCTGCTGCACCAGACCGTGGTGGGCCAGGAGGCCCGCGAGCAGCTGGCGATGGCGGGCGCCGAGCCGGACGTGGTGATCGGCTGCGTCGGCGGCGGCTCCAACTTCGCCGGCCTCGCGTTCCCATTCCTGGCCGACAAGGCCGCCGGCCGCGACATCCGGATCGTCGCCGCCGAGCCCACGGCGTGCCCCACGCTCACCCGCGGCCACTACGGCTACGACTTCGGGGACACCGCCAAGATGGCGCCGCTGCTCGCGATGCACACGCTGGGGCACGACTTCGTGCCGCCCGCGATCCACTCCGGCGGCCTCCGGTATCACGGCATGGCGCCGCTGGTCTCCCACCTCGTCCACATCGGGCTGGTGGAGCCGCGGGCCTACACCCAGGGGGAGTGCTTCGCCGAGGCCGTCCGCTTCGCCCGCTCGGAGGGGATCATCCCGGCGCCGGAGCCGTCGCACGCGATCCGCGCGGTGGTGGAGGAGGTCGAGCGTGCCCGCGAGGAGGGCGTGGAGCGCACCATCCTCTTCAACCTCTGCGGCCACGGGAACTTCGACATGGCCGCCTACGACGCATACCTGGCCGGCGAGCTCGTCGACTACGAGCTGCCCCAGGAGGAGCTCGACCGCGCCGCCTCCGGCCTGGAGGGGCTGCCCGCCATCCCGGGCTGACGGTCCGCGCCCGGCTCCCCCGTCCGCCGGAGGAGCCGGGCGCCGGTCATGCCGTCAGTCGCACTGCAGCCCGTTCCGCATCTCGGTGAACGCGCTCTCCAGCCCGTCGATCTGGGGCTGCAGCTCGGTCCGTGCCTGCTGGATCGAGATGGGCCGCGGCAGGTCGTCGACCGCCGACTCCAGGTCGTCGAGCGCGGACGACACGGCGTCCGCGTCGGCGGCGGACAGGTCCTTCGCCGACTGCTCCACGCCACTCCACGTGGCCCTCACCCGCTTCAGGGTGATGTTGTTCGCGTTGGCCGTGGGGTCGCGGAGCTGGACCCCCTCCACGTTGTCGAGCGCCGCCCGGAAGCCCTGCAGGCTGTCGCACACCTGGGCCTCCGCGGCCGGCTGGCCGGAATCGTCGTCGCCGCACGCCGCGGCCCCGAGCACCGTGACCGCGATGACGACCATCGCTGCGAGCAGGCGTCGCACGAGTCCCCCCTTGTCCCGTCGGATGACTGGGGGGTGACGCTACGCCGCCGCCCCCGGGCCGGTCACCCACCCGCCGGGGCGCTCACCCGGGTGGGGATCCGGGGTCAGTAGGGGCTGCGCGACGGCGGGTCCTCGCCGCCGTGGCCGGGGCCCGCCCCGCCCTTGCGCCGCATCCGGCGCTGGCTGGCGAGGACGCCGCCGATGATCACGACGCCGATGATCAGGTAGGGGATCCCGAAGAGCAGCCGGTTCTCGTCCAGGCCGATCAGGAACACGATCCCGCCGACGGCGAAGATCAGGCCGATCGCGTACGAGAAGATGACGCCGGTGGGGCTCACGCGAAGTGCGCCTGGAGCTCGTCGATCACCTTCGGCACCAGCTCGTCCCACGACACGCCGTCCTCCTTCGTGACGCTCACGAAGTTCGCGACCAGGAAGACGTTCGTCACGCCGTCCAGCGCGAAGATCCGCGCGCCCAGCGGTGAGTCGGCCGGGTCGGAGCCGGCCCGGAACGTCTGCGACCGGCCCTCCACGGACGGCCGATCGAGCGTGAACTTCAGCGCGTTCGGGTTGGGCGTCAGCTCCGGTGTCACATCGATCATGCGAAAAACCTCAAGACTGGTCCCGCAAGTTCACCCTTTCGGGGAATGGCGGGATCTCCGATTTTGCGCCAGCGCGCCGATGGGTAGTCACAGGGCCATCGATCAGGCCCCTCCGGAAAGGTAGCGGCATGGCCGCCCACCCTGATCCCGGGACGAACACGACATCCGTCCCGAGCCACGTGCCGGTCTCGGCGCCGGACCTCTGCGGATGGTGCTTCGGCGCCGGGTCCCTGCTGGAGGCGATGGACTGCGAGCGGGACCACGTGTACCTGCCCGTCGTCTGCTCCGCCTGCTCCGGCGGCGGCCGCCGCCGTCCCGCCTGAGCGCCGCGCGACGGCGCGCCGCTCACGCGTCCGCGCGCGCCACGTAGGATCGCGGTCGTGGC
>DASSBX010000439.1:0-3207 GCA_035698305.1 Miltoncostaeaceae bacterium
CGCGGGCGCAACGGACGCGAACTCCTGCCCCTCCACCCGCTCGACGCGCAGGCCATGCTCCTCGATCGCGCCGATCAGGGCCGCGGAGGAGAAACACTTCGCGAAGGGCACCCCGAGCAGGGCGTTCGCACTGGCGACCGACCTCAGGAACGCTCCGGCGGGCGATGTGTAGAGAAGGCGGACGAACTCCGCGTTCGGAGTCCGGATCACCAGCGTCCCGCCGGGGCGCAGGACGCGTGCCGCCCCGGCGAGGACGCGCGCGTGGTCGGGGAGCTGCTCGAAGCAGTTCAGGATCCAGACCCCGTCGAACTCCCCCACGCCGAAGCGATCCGGCTCGAACGCCTCGCCACGGACGTCGTGGCCCCGCCTCCTGCAGCGGGCGACGACGTCGGGGTTCACGTCGATGCCCGTGACACGGCAACCGGCCGCCTCCGCGAACTCCAGGAAGGCCCCGCCGTAACTGCCGATCTCGAGCAGCCGGGCACCGGCGATCACGCCGCACCCTCGGAGCGAGCCGGCCTTCCGATCGAGTTCGGCGCGCCCCCTGCGGCACAGCTCATCGAGGGTGTCCCGGCGGTAGCGGCACCGCCGGTAGCGGGCGATGTCATCGCCGCGCGACGCCAGCGGATCCCGACACGTACTCCCGCACGAGCTGCACCAGTACACGGCTCTCGCGTCGTCATGGAGGAACCCGTCGAGGCCCCGGCGGGCTCGCGCCAGATCGCGTTCGATCGCTTCTGCGGTGCAGAGAACGGTGAGCTCTGGCGCGCGGCACACAGCACAGCGACGACGGTCCGAGGCCTCACGACCGCTCACGCCGCCCTCCCCGGGGCGAGGGCCCGCACGACCGATGTTGCGCCTCGTCCGTGCAGGCAGCCCGGAACGAGACACACGGCCGCCGGGTCGGGGTCGAGCCGGTTGAGGATCTCCTCGATCCGGGCGATCTCGGCGCGGGTGGGTGCGCGCGGGATGTCTCCCGGTCGTCGGCTGTCACCCCTCATCGCGTGTCTCCTCTCTTCTCTCAGCTTCTCGTAGGCCCGCCCGTCGCGGCGTGGACTAGCTCCGGAGGAACGCCAGCAGGTCGGCATTGACCTGGTCCTGGTGCGTGGCCGTCAGACCGTGGGGAGCGCCCGGGTAGTAGACCGCCCTCGCACCCTCGATGAGCGGCGCCGACCGCCGTGTCGTGAGCCCGACGGGGACGATCTGGTCGTCCTCGCCGTGCATGAGCAGGGTCGGCACGTCGAAGCGCGAGAGGTCCTCGGTGAAGTCCGTCTCCGAAAGGGCCTCGATGCCCTCGTAGGCGTTCTTCAGGCCGGCCTGCATGCTCCAGAGCCAGAACTGGTCGAGCACGCCCTGCGAGACCACGGCGCCCGGCCTGTTGGCGCCGTAGAACTGGACCGCCAGCCCCTTGTAGAACTCCGCGCGGTCGCCGGCGAGGGCCGTGCGCAGGCCGTCGAAGAACTCCAACGGGGCGCCCTCGGGGTTGTCGGCGGTCTTCAGCAGGAACGGCGGGACCGCGGCGATCAGGACGGCCTTGGCGACGCGCTCCGTCCCGTGGCGTCCGATGTAGCGCGCGACCTCTCCGCCGCCGGCGGAGTGGCCCACCAGGGTGACGTCCCGGAGATCGAGCGTCTCGATGACCGTCGCGAGATCGTCGGCGTAGCCGTTCATGTCGTTGCCCGTCGAGGCCTGACCGGAGCGGCCATGGCCGCGCCGGTCGTGGGCGACCACCCGGAAGCCGTTGCGCGCGAGGAAGAGCATCTGGCCGTCCCACGCGTCGGAGCTCAGCGGCCAACCGTGCGAGAAGGTCACGACGGGCCCGCGTCCCCAGTCCTTGAAATGGATGTCGGTGCCGTCCCTCGCGGTGATCGTGCTCGATGGCGCGGCGGTCCCGGGAAGGGTGGGGTTCTGGGTGGACATGGCGCTCCTCTGGTCGTGGACTCGTCGCACGCACCCTCGCCCCATGCAGCAGTCCATCGCACCCGTGGAGGCCCTGGACCCGGCCCCCGGTGCGCGTGCCCCGGGCCCCGGCGCGAGGGGGTCGCCGGGCGCGGACATGGTCGATGGCACGCGTTCGCGTGGATGATCTCGTGGGCCGCGGCTCGAGCCCATGGAGAGCGCATCCGGCTCGACCGGGGGTGCCGACCAGGGTCATGACGGATGCGGCGGGCATGCCGGGGTCGCGACAGTGATGCCCATCGAGGTGATCGGGCCGGGGCGCCACACGGAAGAGCCTTCCGCGCGCCGCCTCGGGCCTCTCGCTGCGCAGCGCAGCGGGACGCCCCTCCGGGACCCGACGCCGTCATCCGCACACGAGGAGGGGTAGACCCGTGGCCACGATCGTCCTTGTCGGCCGGCCGGCCGTCCCCGTCCGCTACGAGAGCTGGGAGGCCTGGCGCGCGGACGTGACCCGGCCGCTCCCCCCGGCGCCGCTCGTCGCGCCGCAGACGGCCAGCTGCGCCCTCTGCTGGGGGCAGGGTCGCCTCTGGCATGAGGCACGGAACGGCGAGGGGCTCGTCCCCTCCGAGTGCCCTCGCTGCGTCGGCGCCGGCCTCGTGCTGAGGGGCCCGTGAGCGTCGCAGGGGTCCGTCGGGCCGGCCGGGCCCCTGCCCTGGGTTTCAGAGAGGCATGTCTCACGGGATGGCGCGGGCCGATCCCCGCCGTCCCGACGGGCGCGTCCCGCGCCCCAGCGACAACGAAAGGGATTTACCATGAACGTCGTCGTCATCGGCGGAACCGGGCTCATCGGGTCGAAGCTCGTCGCCACGCTGAACCAGCGGGGTCACCGGGGCATCGCCGCCTCACCCGAGACGGGGGTTGAGCCGCTCACCGGCGAGGGGCTGGCGGACGTCCTCGAGAACGCCTCGGCGGTCGTCGACGTCTCCAACCACCCCTTCTACGACGACGCCTCCGTCAGGGACCTCTTCACGACGTCCACCCGCAACCTCCTCGCCGCCGAGGAGGCGGCGGGCGTCGGTCACCACGTCCTGCTCTCGGTCGTGGGCACGAACAGGCTCTCCGAGAGCGGCTACTTCCGCGCCAAGAACGCCCAGGAGGAGTTGATCAGGGCGTCCCCGACGCCCTCATCGATCGTCCACTCGACGCAGTTCTTCGAGTTCGCCAAGGGCATCGTCGAGGCCGGTGGCACGCCCCCGGCGGCGGCCTGCGCGCAGCTCGGGCTGTCGCCCGACGAGATCGCCACGGAGA
>DASSBX010000440.1:0-4432 GCA_035698305.1 Miltoncostaeaceae bacterium
CTGCGCAGGAGCGGATCGGGGTGGCCGCGGCGCTGCGGCGGGTGTCGGTGCTGCCGCGCGCCAGGGTGGCGATCGTGGCGCTGGTGGTGCTGGCCGCCGTGCTCGCGCTGCTGGAACCCCTGCTCCCCTTGGACCTCGACGATCGCCTGGGCCTCTCGCCGCTGGCGATCGGCATCGTGTTCGCGGCCGGCGACCTCGCGTACCTCGCCAGCATCGCGCCGGCGGGGCGGTGGTCGGACCGCCGCGGCCGGCGGCTGCCGACCCTCACCGGGGGCGTGCTGGTGGCCGCGTTCCTGCCGTTCACCGCCATCGGCCCCACGTGGTTCGTGGCGCTGGCGTTCGTGGGGGTGGGGGCGGGGCTGGCGTCGCTGGGCGCCTCGAGCGGGGCGCTGATGGTCGAGGCGGTCGACCAGGCGGGCATGGCCGGCCGCTACGGCCTGAGCGGCGCAATGCTGACGGCGGTGTTCTCGGCCGGCTACGTGCTGGGGCCGCTGCTCGGCGCGGCGGCGAGCGCGCTGGTGCCGTATGGGGTGACGGTCATCATCGCGGCGGCCCTCTGCCTGACGGCCACGGCCTGGATCGCCCGCACGCTCCCGGGGCCGTGATTGGCGCGGTCCGCCGGCGCCATTAGCGTTCCACGGCATGAGCAGCGAGCGGACGGCCCACCGCATCGCGCCGCCCGTCCGCAGGGACTCGCGGGTGATGCCGCTCGAGCTGTTCTTCGACCTGGTGTTCGTGCTCGCCCTGACCCAGTGCACGGCGCTGATGGCGCACGAGCCGACGTGGCAGGGCCTGGCGAAGGGGCTGCTGGTGCTGGGCGTCCTCTGGTGGGCGTGGGTCGGCTACGCCTGGCTCACCAGCGTCGTCGACCCGGAGGAGTGGCTGGTGCGCTCCACGATGTTCACCGCGATGGGGGCGCTGCTGATCGTGGCGCTCGCCGTGCCCGACGCCTTCGGCGACCTGGCCCTGCTGTTCGCGTGCGCCTACGCGTTCGTCCGGATCGCGCACATCGCCCTGTTCGTGATCATCGGTCGCGACGACCCGCAGTTCCTGCGCTCGACCACCGGACTCGCGCTCGGGACCGCGGTCGGCTTCTCGCTGCTCGTCGCGGCGTCGTTCACGGACGGGCTCACCCAGGGCCTCCTCTGGGCGACGGCCCTCGTCCTCGACGTCGGCGAGCCGTACGTGTTCGGCAGCGAGGGGTGGCGCCTCGAGCCGGGCCACTTCGCCGAGCGTCACGGCCTGTTCGTGATCATCGCCCTGGGCGAGTCGATCGTGGCCATCGGCGTCGGGGCCGAGCACGGCGTGGACGCCGGAGTCGCGGTGGCGGCGGTGCTCGGGGTCGCGATCTCCGCCGGGCTGTGGTGGCTCTACTTCGACGTCGTCGCACTCGTCGCGGAGCGGCGCCTTCACAACGCGGCGCCCGGGAGGGAGCGCAACGAGATCGCCCGCGACTCGTTCTCGTACCTCCACTTCCCGATGATCGCGGGCATCGTGCTGCTGGCGCTGGGGTTGAAGAAGTCGCTGGAGCACGTCGGCGACCCGCTCCACGCCGAGCCCGCGACGGCGCTGCTGGGCGGCATCGCCGTGTACCTGCTGGCCCACGTCGCGTTCCGGTGGCGCAACGTCCACCGCTTCAGCGGCCAGCGGCTCGCCGCCGCAGCGGTGCTCGTGGCGCTCGTGCCGGTGGCGGTGGAGGTGCCGGCGCTCGCCACCCTCGGCATCGTGACCGGCGTCCTCCTCGCGCTGATCGCGTACGAGACCATCCGGTTCGCCGAGCTGCGCGAGCGGCTCCGCCACCAGGTGGCCGAGCCCGCGTGAGCGGCCCCTGGACCGCCCAGGGCCGCCGTCGCCCTGTGGCGCCTGCGACGGCGGCCCTCCGAACTCCCGTCCCCCCGGGGCCCCCCGCGCCGGAACGCGGGGGACATCAGGGGATATCTCGATGTGCGGTGGAGGTCCGGGCGGCCCCGCCGGGATCAGCCGGGCGGACCGCCCTTCATCGCGGCATCCAGAGGCGTCACCTCCCTGCGGCCCGTCCGCCCGTGCCGACGGACGTCGTTCGACCGCTCGTTCGTGGTCGTCGTCCCACGCGGTCCGCCGCGGAACCCACGCGCTCCACGGCTGCGCGGGGGACGATGGGACGCGCTCCGCGGATGCGATGACCGCTCCACTCCATGCGGGGCGACCGCCCTCGGCGCAGCGGCGCCGGCTTGCCGGATCGGGGCCCCTCGGGGCCGACCGTCGCGACGGTTGGTGCGGTGCTCACCGATGTCTGGTGGCGATGCATTCGGTCCACGGCTCGGTCCGACGCTGATACCGGAACGATGCCCGGTCCGGAAACCGGACTGACACCCATTCCGTACCGGTCACCCTTGCACCGCCCACCGGGCCCGTCAACCCGCCGGGCGCACCCTGCCACCCGCTGTCAGTGGGAGGAGATCACCTTGTCGACGATGCCGTACTCCGCGGCCTGCTCGCTGCTCAGGAAGTAGTCGCGCTCGGTGTCGGCGCTGACCTTCTCGAGCGGCTGGCCGGTGTGCTTGGCGATGATCTCGTCGAGCCGCCGCCGCATGTTCAGCGCCTCGCGGGCGTGGATCTCGATGTCGCTCGACTGGCCGCTGAAGCCGCCCGAGAGCTGGTGGATCATCACCTTGGCGTTCGGCAGCGCGAACCGCTTGCCGTGGGCGCCGGCCGCGAGCAGCAGGGCGCCCATGCTCATCGCGATCCCCACGCAGATGGTGGCGACGTCCGGCTTGATGAACTGCATCGTGTCGTAGATCGCCATCCCCGCGTACACCGACCCGCCCGGCGTGTTGATGTAGAGGGAGATGTCCTTGTCGGGGTCCTCCGACTCCAGGTGCAGGAGCTGGGCCACGATCAGGTTGGCGATCTGGTCGTCCACGGGGGTGCCGAGGAAGATGATCCGCTCGTTCAGCAGCCGCGAGTAGATGTCGAACGAGCGCTCGCCGCGAGAGGTCTGCTCGACGACCATGGGGATCAGGGGGCTCACCGGCGGGAGACTACGCTTCCAGGGCGGCGATGCGCCCCGCGTCGTCCAGGATCAGCCGGTGCTCGCGGTCGTCCACCGCCTGGCGCGCGCGGTCGATGACGCGCAACCTCACCACCACCTGCGGCGCGGCGAGGGCGGCGCCCCGGAACCCCGTCCGTCCCGGCGGCACCGTGGCGCGCACGGCGGCGGGGTCGGCGGGTGCACCCGCCAGGCGGACGTCGGCGCCGGGCGCGAACAGCGCGGCGTACTCGGCGTCGCCCGTGTTGAGCGCACCGGCGTAGGCCTTCCCGAACTGGCGGGCCTGGTCGTAGGTGATCACGCCGAGCGGAGCACGAAGACGACGTAGATCACCACGGCGACCACCCCGAGCGTCAGGGCGGCGGCGGTCAGCGCGCCCATCGGCCTGCGCGCGACGGCCGGGGCGGCGGCGGGCCGGCCGTCGCGCCGCGCCCGGCGGCGCTCCACCAGCACCACCGCGACCACCGCGACGAGCGTCGCCAGCGACAGGCAGCCGAGGGGGCCCATCCCGGTGACGTAGGGCAGCACGCCGAGCAGCACGATCCAGACCGGCAGGAACACGGCCGCGATCCGCCCGACGCGCTGCGTGAGCCGCGCGATCCGATCCCAGTCGTCGAGCGGCGGCCCCGGCGTCTCAGAAGCCGTAGCGCTCCTCCTTCCACGGGTCGGCCGAGTTGGAGTACCCGAGGCGCTCCCAGAAGCCCGGCTCGTCGTGGTCGAGCACCTCCAGGCCGCGCAGCCACTTGGCGCTCTTCCAGAAGTAGAGGCTCGGCACCAGCAGCCGCAGCGGCCCGCCGTGCTCCGGCTCGAGCTCCCGCCCATCGAAGCGGTGGGCGAGCAGGACGTCGTCGCGGAGCGCCACCTCCAGCGGGATGTTGGCGGTGTAGCCCTCCTCGGAGTGCGCGACGACGTGGCTCGCCCCCTCCCGGAGCCCCAGGCTGCGCAGCAGGGGCGCCACCGCGACGCCCTCCCACACGGTGTCCAGCTTGGTCCAGCTGGTGACGCAGTGGATGTCGCAGACCCGGCGGTCGACGTCCTGGGCGCGCAGCTCCTCGTACGTCCAGCGGAGCGGCCGGTCGACCGCGCCCCAGACGCGGAGGTCCCAGCCCTCCGGCACCTCGCGGTAGGGGACCGTCCCGGCGTGGAGGATCGGGAAGTCGCGCACCAGGTGCTGGCCCGGCGCGAGGCGCGCCCGCTCCTCGTCGGTGATGCCCCTCCCCCTGCCCAGCAGCGCCACTCCCACCGTCCCGGATCGTCGTCGGCCGGTCGGATAGTACGCTCAGGCGGCGTTGCGCCACCTCGCCGCCGCACTCGCGCTGCTGATGGTCCTCCTGCTCGCCGGGTGCTCCGACGACGCCCCGTCGTGGCGGCTCCTGCCGGCCGCGCCGCAGGCCCGCACCGAGG
>DASSBX010000441.1:0-2171 GCA_035698305.1 Miltoncostaeaceae bacterium
TCCGGGGCGAGGGGGTTGGTCTCGACGGCCCGGACCCGGAACTCGTACCGTCCGTCGGCGGCCGCCGGCGGCGGGGTGACGAACGGCGACGCGATCGCGGCCGCGTCGCCGAACCCGCCCTCGTAGCGGACGATCTGGGCGCCGACGTCCGGTGTGGCCGCGAACGTGAAGGTCCACGCCTGGGCGTTGCTGGGGCCCGCGGGGTCGGCCCGCACGTCCGGGGGGCCCAGCGCCACCGCCGGCGCGCTCGCCGCGAGCGCGGCGACGACCGCCACCGCGGCGGCACTCAGCAGCACCCTGGGCCCGTGACGGGCGGTGGTCTGGTGGCGCACGGGGGCGGAAATATATCCCGGCGCCACGATCTCACGCGAATCGCCGCGGGGGGCCGGGGCCCCCCGCGGCGTCGCTCAGGCGCCGGTCAGCCGGTGACGGCCGGCTGCACCCGCCGGGGGATCGTGCGGAACACGGTCGCCGCGGTGGCGCGGACGGTGCGCACGCCGGTGGCGCGGACCGTCGCGACGTTGGTCCGCTTGCCGCGCACGGAGGCGTTGGCGAGCAGCGTGACCGTGACGGTGCGGCGCGCGCCCGGGGCGAGCGTGCCGAGCCGGATGGTGATGACGCCGTTGCGGAGCGTCCGCTTGCGCGACGAGGAGATCAGCGACAGGCCGGACGGGATGCGATCGCGCAGGACCACCGAGCGGGCGGCCGCCTTGCCGGTGTTGCGGACGGTGATCGTGTACCGCACCCGGGTCAGGACCTTGGCGCGCTTCGGCGCCCGCTTGGTGATGGTGAGGCGCGGCGCCAGCGTGCCGGCGGGGACGACCGGGGTGGTCGGCGTCGTCGGCGTCACCTGCGTGAACCTGGCGCTCACGGAGGCCGTCAGCGTGCTCGTCCGCGCCGAGACGGTCGACTGCGGCTGCGGCGTCGGGCCCGTCGGGTCGAAGGCGATGAAGGTGCCGTCCCCGGGCGTCGAGGCCGACACCGTCGCGGTGCCGGGGCCGGCGACCGCGAGGGTCACGGTCGCGGTGCCGTTCGGGCCGATCGTGACGCTCGGGGCCGAGAGGGTGCCGCCGCTCGCCGAGAGGCTCACGAGGGAGCCGGGCTTGCCGGTGAGGGTGACCGTGGTGCTGGTGGCGCCCGCCGCCGGCGTGGCCGCGGTGACGGTCAGCGTCGAGGGGGCGGCCGTCGCGGCCAGGGCCTCGGCCACCAGCGCCCCCGCGGCTGCGTTCAGGGCGGGGTCGCCCGTCGGCGTGGTCTTGCTGATGTTGGCGTCCAGCAGCAGCCAGACGGCGACCTGCGCGACCGCGGCCTGCTGCTGCTTCGCCGTGGTCGGCGGGCCGGTGACCGTCCGGTTCAGGATGATCCACGCGGCCGCGCGGTGGGCGGCGCTGGGGGGCGGCGCCTGGGTGGTGATCTCCACGGGCTCGGTGCCGGTGGAGAACATCTCGGTGGTGTCGACGCAGTAGCCGACGTAGGCGGTCCCGTTCACCGTGAAGTTGAGCGTGCCTGCGGAGGCGTTCGTCATGAACGGGGCGCCGCTGGTGTCGAAGAGGGTCAGCCCGCTGCGCTCGACGTCGGGCGTCGCGCCGCCCGCCTGACCGGTCCAGGTCTGGGTGCCCGGCTCTGCGGCAGCCTGTCCGGCGACCAGGAGCAGCGCGGCGAGCGCTGCGGTGAGGAGTGACGCCGTCGTGCGGGCGACCGATCGCCGAGATCGGCCGTTGCGGAACAACCTCATGCCGTGAACCTCCAGGGGGGCCGTCATGGCTGGGTGATGGAGACCGTCCGAGGCCGTCCACCGTCCCTCTCGCGGTGTGCGAGCCTACGTCAGGAGAGCGGTATTTACACCATCTTGATGGTGCCGTCGGACGCCTTCACCGGTGACTGCGCACATAGACGGGCGAATGCGAGGGAGAAGGTCAGCGGGTGGCTGCGTGCGTAGGTTGGTTGAGCTTTCCGGGCCCCTGAGGGGCGTCGCCGCCGCGCGTGAGGTCCGCCTCATCGCCCGCGCCAACCGGGCCGGGGTGGCGGCGACGGGCGTCCGCGCGGTGCGCCTGCGCCGGTCCGGGGGGTTCCGGTTGGCCGAGGCCGCGGCCCGGGGGCTGTTCGACCCCGCCGTGCCGGTGCGCACCGGCGCGCAGCACGTCAGCAAGCGCGAGGCCCTGGCGGCCCAG
>DASSBX010000442.1:0-6888 GCA_035698305.1 Miltoncostaeaceae bacterium
GCAGGCGGGCGCCGTCAGTTCGATTTCGTCTTTCGGCCACCAGCAGGGACAGAGAAGCCGGAGAGGGGATTCGAACCCCTGACCTGCCGCTTACAAGGCGGCTGCTCTGACCAACTGAGCTACTCCGGCGCCGGGTCAGTATGCCGCTCCATGACCCGGGGCCGACCCCCGGGGCGGACGGGGCCCGCGGCTCCCTACGGCCCGAGCGAGATGCCCGGGGTGCGGCGCCGGTGGACCGTCAGGTAGGAGAACCGCTCCGACCGTGCGCGGGTGCCGCGCCGGGACCCGCGGGGCACGAGCACCACAGACCCGAGCGTCAGGGCGTGGGCCACCCCGTCCACGACGAGGTCGCCCTCGCCGCCCATGCCCACGATGAGGACGTCGAGCGCGTCGTTCACGTGCTCGCCGACCCCCTCGCCCTCCGGGAACGACACGAGGTTGGCGTTGAGGTCGCCGTCGCCCCGGAGATGCCACCGCACGCCCGCCTCGACGCCGTCCCGGGCGCCCGCCAGGCCGAGGAGGTCGGCCGCCTCGGGCGCGCGGGCCGGGAGATCGTCGGCCGCGCCGGTGTCGTCACCCGGTCCGGTCACGCCGGGGACTGTAGCCGCGCCGCGGAGACGCGCGGTCGGGGAGGGCGGGGGGCCGCGCCGTCCATGCGGGCGCGAGGCGTCAGCGGGTGCGGGTGACCCCGGAGCCGGAGCTGCGGTTCGCGCTGCCGAAGGCGAAGATCAGGACGGCGGCGAGGAGGACGGCGAGGATCGCCTCGATGAACCAGTTCAGGTCGAACGCGCTCGCCAGGACGCCTCCCAGCAACGCGCCGGCGATGCCGAACAGGATCGTCTGGAGCCAGCTGACCTTGCGGGCGTCGGTCAGCACGAGACGGGCGAGGATGCCGACCACCAGGCCGACGATCGCCCACCACACCACGTGCAGCACGATGCCGAGCAGCGTGGACCCGATGATCGCGAGGACCACGATCGCCAGGAGGAGGAAGAACACGACGCCCACGCCGACAGCCTAGAGCACGCGCCCGGGGCTGGCGTCCGTCAGGCGCCCGGCCTCGGCACCCGCACCGCCTGCCGGCCGGAGCGCGCCAGCACCCACACGTTCCCCCGGGTCAGCGCCATCCGCCCCGACAGGCGCACCGGCGACGACGCCCGCGCCCGCAGGCGGCCGCGCGGGTCGAGCCGGACCACCGCCCGGCCGCCCGCGGCGACCGCCCACAGCTCCGTGCCGGTCGCCGCGATCGCCCGCACACCCGCCCGCACCATCCGGGCGCGGCCGGTTGGGGTCACCCGCAGCAGCCGGCCGTCGCGCGGCAGCACCCACGCCACCCCGCGGCCCGCGGCCAGCGCCCCCGACGCCGCCCGCGCCGGCAGGCGGGTGCGGCGGACGAGCGCGCCCGACACCGGGTCGCGGCGCTCGATCACCGCGCCCCCGCCCCGGGCGGCGAGCAGCCACAAGGCCCCGCGGTCGGCGGCCGCGGCGCGCACACGGCCCGGTGGGAGCGCCACATCCCTCGCGGCGCCGTCGCCGCCCGTCGCCCGCAGCACCTGCCCCTCCGGGCACGCCGGGCCGGTCGCGCACGGCGCCACGCTCCACAGCACGTCCCCGGCGCGCGCCGGGCTCGCCCCCGCCCCCGCGACGACCTCGCCGCGGAAGCCGTCGGCGCCCGAGGCCGGACGGGTGAGGGTGCCCGATGCGTCGCGCAGCCACGCCCCGCGCCCGTCGGAGACCAGGGCCTCCCCCGGGGCGACGGCGCCTCGCCCGGGCAGGCGCCGCCCGCGGTCGCCCTCGAACGAGGTGAGGCGGCCCGAGCGGGCCTGCACCCACAGCACCCCGGCGTCCCCCGCGATCCGCGCCACCGGCGCCCGCAGCGGCACCACCGTCGCGGCGGGGCGGCCCGGCAGCGACACGCCCGCCTCGGCCATCGTCGCCAGCACCCGCTCGCGCAGGAGCGTGGCGAGCCCCAGCGCCCCCGTCGCGTTCAGGTGGAGGCCATCCGAGGCGAACCACGGACGGCCCGCGCTGTACGCGTTCCAGTCGGCCACCCGCACCACCATGCCGCCGGGGCCGCCGCCGCGCGCCGCCGCCCGGATGCGGTCGTTGATGGGCCGGTAGTACGGCCGCCGCTCCCTGAGGGTGACCCACACGACGGCGCGCACACCCGCCGCCCGCAGCGTCGCCAGCATCGCTGGGACGTCGTAGACCCGGGCGTCGTCGTTGTAGCCGACGTTGATGACCACCGCCTCGCCCAGGCCGGAGCCCAGGGAGCGCGCCACCTCGAGCGCCGACGGCGGCGAGCCGCCCAGGCACCCGGGCGACGCCAGCCGCCGGCACACGTCGGCCTCCATCCGCAGGCGCAGCCCGCGGCCCAGGTACCGGACCGCCTGGGGGGCGAAGCCGAACGACGCCTGCACCGAGTCGCCGAACACCGTCACCCGCGGCGCCGCCTGGGCCGGGGCAGGGGCCGCCCACGCCGCCGCGAGCGCGACGGCGACGGCCACGACCAGCCCGCGGAGCCCCCTAGACGAAGTGCACCGCGATGCGGGTGACCTTGTCGCGCTTCAGGGTGAACAGCGTCTCCGTCGGGCGCTTGCGGAACCTGGACCGGAGGCGGCACTCGGTGGTGCCGGCGATCGCGCCGGCCCTGCACCTCGCCCTCGGGTACGTGCGCGTCACCTTCGCGCGGGTCGACCCGATCCGCACCCCCGACGCGGTCGCCTGCCGCCCGCGGACCACGGCGATCTCGAAGGCCCTGCCCGCGATGAAGTAGATGCCGATGCCGCGGCGCTTCACGTAGCGGTAGTTCAGGACGTTGCTGCCGGCCTCGGGCTTCCCGAGCACCTTCTTGACCTTGGCGGTGCTGTCGCCCAGGAAGACGCCGGCCGCCCCCTTCCCCGGCACGATGCGCGCCTGCGCCAGCGCCGGGACCGCGCACACCGCCGCCAGCGCGCCGGCGCAGAGCGCCGCCGGCAGCCGCCCCCTCCCCCTCCGCATCGTGCCGAGCTGCATCACGCGCCTCCTGTCGTGGTCGCCGGGTCGGGCCCCTCCGGGCCCAGGGCATCCTCCAGCATCCGCCGGTACACCCGCATCCCCCTGGGGTTCATGTGCGCGCCGTCCACCAGCAGACCCGGCCCGCCGGACGCCGCGTACCAGTCGATCACCTGCACGTTCGAGAACCGCCCGGGGGCGGCCCGGATCGCGCGGTTCACGGAGTCCTGCCACGGCAGGGGCACCCGCACCGTGAGCAGCACCACCCTCGGGCGGGCGGCGAGCCGCCCCAGCAGCGCGTCGAGGTCGGCGGGGTCGATGAAGTCGTTGTTGCCGAGGTGGATCACCGGGATCGCGTCGGCGGGGAGCGTCCGCAACCGGGCCTCGAGGATCCGGGCGCCCTCCGGGAACCGCCGGCCCACCGCGGCGTCCACCACGGCCCGCGCCCCGAACGCCCGCTCGACCGTCCGCTCCGCCCCCAGCAGCACCGAGTCGCCGACGAACACCAGCCGCGGGCCCCTCCGCGCCGTCGCGGCGCCGGACGCCGGCGGCGCCTCCCCCGCCGACGCCACGTCGATGCCGGGGACGCGCGTGGTGCCGGCGGGCACCACGGCCACCGCCACCGCCAGGGCCACCACCGCCAGCGCCGCCCCCGCCGTCGCCGCCACCCGCGCCGGCCGGGCCACCCGCCCCAGCCGCTCCCGCACGCCCGCGATCCCGTGGCGGCGGAACGGCACCTCCACGAACCGGTAGGAGGCCATCGCCGCCGCCATCGTCAACGCCACCCGCAGGACCACCAGCGGCGCCCCGTCCACCGGGACGTCCACGTCGGGACGGGTGAGCATGATCACCGGCCAGTGCCACAGGTAGATGCTGTAGCTGCGCAGGCCGATCCACACGAACGGGGCCCACGCCGCCGCCCGCGCCAGCGGCGCCGCCGAGTCGGCGAGCACCGCCACCACCCCCGCGGTGAGCAGCGCCACCACCAGGAAGCCGCCCCGGTACAGGTGCTCGTCCAGGTCGCCCAGCGTGAGCATCGCGGCGAGCAGCCCGGCGGCGCAGGCCCAGCCCACCGCCTCCAGCGCCCACCGGGCGGGGCGCGGCCACGCCGACCGGTCGCCCAGCGCCCACGGGATCAGGGCCAGGGCGACGCCCGCCAGCAGCGCCACCGCGCGGGTGTCGGTGCCGTAGTAGATGCGCGACGGGTCGGTGAACGGCTTCCACATGAGCCACGCGAGCGCGGTCGAGCCCGCCGCCAGCGCGACCACCAGGCCCAGCAGCGCCCGCCGCCCCAACGCGATGATCCCCACCGCCAGGATCGGCGGCCACACCAGGTAGAACTGCTCCTCGATCGCCAGCGACCACAGGTGCAGGAACACCGACGGCCGCCCGAACTGGTCGAAGTACGGCACGTCGGCGTAGATGAACTGCCAGTTCACGACGTAGAAGACCGCCGCGACCACCTGGCCCCGCAGCCGGCTGACCTCCCCGGCGTGCAGCACCAGCATCGCCACCAGCACCACGGCGATCATCACCAGCACCGCCGGCAGCAGGCGCCGGGCGCGGCGGATCCAGAAGCGGCGCAGGTCGATGCGCCCCGTGCCCTCGCGCTCCGACAGCAGCAGCGACGTGATCAGGAAGCCGCTGATCACCAGGAACACGTCGACGCCCAGGTACCCGCCGGGCAGCCACGGCGCGCCCAGGTGGTAGATCAGCACGGAGCCCACCGCGAAGGCCCGCAACCCGTCGATCCCGGGCATGTAGGCGAGGCGGCGGGGCGGCATCCGGCGACTGTATGTCACCCCCGGCGCCCGGCGATCAGGGAGGGGTGTCCGCCGTGTCGGGCCCCTCGTCGCGGACGCGTGCGGCGATGACCGCGAGCCGTGCCTGCATCGCTTCGAGGTCGCGCCCGAGCGCGGTGAGCTGCTCGTGCACGGGGCCCGGCGCCTGCGACGCCGCGTCGCCGACGGCGGCGTCGTCGTCGTCGCGGTCCAGGTGGAAGAGGCTCGCGAGGGAGCCGGCGAGCACGCCCAGCACCGCGAGGCCCGTGAACATGATCGCGATCCCGGCGACGCGCCCGGCGGTCGTCTCCGGGACGATGTCGCCGTATCCGACGGTGGTGAGGGTCACGATCCCCCACCAGAACGCGTCGCCCACGTTCGCGAACTCGTCGTTCGCCGGGTGCTCCGCCCGGTAGGCGGCGAGCGACGCCACGACCACCACGACGGCGGCCACCACCGCGACCTTCCCCAGCCGCTTGGCGAAGCGACGGATCCCCGTGGTCGCCACCAGCACGCGGGCCACCCGCCCGAGGCGGGCGAGCATGAGCAGCGCGACGCCGTTCGTCACGCCCGGGAACAGGTAGAAGGGGAAGGTCAGCAGCACGATCGCCAGATCGATCCTCCCGTTGCGCCGGTGCAGGTAGCGGGGGTCGATCCGGCGTTGCACCACCAGGTCGACGATGAAGACCACCCACGAGCCGAGCCCCACCACCACGTCCAGCACCCGGGTCTCCGGGGACGCGATGACCAGCGGGAGGAACGCGGCCACGATGATCGGCAGGTTCCACCGGGCCTGCCACCGCGCCCGGGCGGCGCGCTGTGCATGGGTCAGCGGCGCGCCCCCGGCGCCCGCGGCGTCGCGCTCGGCCATCCAACGCACGTTCGTGCCGCGCCGGGGGTTCCCTCCGCGTCGTCCGCCCGGGTGGTAGACAACCGCGCATGACGGCGGTGGTGCTGGGCACGGGCGCGATGGCGCCGGAGATCGCGGTGGCGCTCGCCGCCGCCGGCCACCGCGTGACCATCGCGGGGCGGTCGCCGGAGCGGGCGGCCGGGGCCGCGGCGCGCGCGGCGGGGATGGGCGGCGACCCCGCCGCGATCGGCGCGACCGCGATCGCCGCCGACGCCCTGGCGGGGGCCGGCCTGGTGGTCGAGACGATCTCCGAGGACCTCGACGCGAAGCGCGACCTGCTGCGCCGGGTGGAGCCCTGGCTCGCGGACGACGCGGTCGTGGCCTCCAACACCTCCAGCCTGCGGATCGCCGACCTGGCGGAGGCGATGACCCGTCCCGAGCGCCTCGCCGGCCTGCACTTCCTGAAGCCGGCGCACCTCACCGCGGTGGTGGAGGTGGTCGCCGGGCCCGCGACCGGCGACGCCGTCGTCGCTGCGCTGCGCGACGTGGCCGCCCGCATGGGGAAGGCGCCGCTGGTGTCGGCGGACGTCCCCGGGTTCATCTGGAACCGGATCCAGTTCGCGGTGCTGCGCGAGTGCCTGCACATGCTGGAGACCGGCGTCGCGGACGCCGCCGCCATCGACGCCGCGATGTCGGACGGCCTCGCCCCGCGCTGGATGGCCGCCGGGCCCCTGGCCACCGCCGACCTGGGCGGGCTGGGGACGTTCGCAGCCGTGTCGCGCGGCCTGTTCCCCCACCTCGCCGACGGCCATGACGCCCCGGCCGTGCTGGAGGACGCCGCCGCCGCCGGCACCCCCCTGGCGCCGTGGACGGCCGGGGCGGGCGACGAGGTGGCCCGCCTGCGCGCCGACGCGCTCGCCGCGGGCCACGCGATCGCGGCGCGCCGGCGGGCGCTCGGCGCGTGATCGCGCTCTCCGCCCACCTGGGCACCCTGTTCCAGGAGCTCGACCCGCTCGACCGCCCCGCGGCCGCCCGCGACGCCGGGTTCGCGGTGGTCGAGGCCTGGTGGCCGCCCGCCCCCGCGCCGGAGCGGTGGCCGGACGCCGTGCGCGCCGCCGGCCTGCGGGCGGTGATGGTGAACGCCGACGGCGGCGACCTGGCGGCGGGCGAGCGGGGCTTCTGCAACCTGCCGGAGCGGGCCGCGGGGGTGGTGGCCGCCGCCGTCGCCGCCGCCGAGGTGGTGGCCGCCGCCGGGGGCGACCG
>DASSBX010000443.1:0-6078 GCA_035698305.1 Miltoncostaeaceae bacterium
CCTCCCGTGACGATCATGCGCGCCGCCGCCCCCCGGCGCAAACCCGGTTTGCCGATCTGGCAAACTGCGAAAGATGGATGACGACCTGGGGCGGGCGCTCGGCGCGGTGGGACCGCACCTGCGGGCGCTGCGCCGCGACCGGGGGACGACGCTGGCGACCCTCGCCGCGCAGACCGGCATCTCGGTGAGCACGCTGTCGCGCCTGGAGTCGGGCGCGCGGCGGCCCACCCTGGAGCTGCTGCTCCCCCTGGCCCGCGCCCACGGCGTGACCCTGGACGAGCTGGTGGACGCCCCCGCCCCCGGCGACCCGCGGGTGGTGTTGCGGCCGGTGACGCGGTTCGGGATGACGGTGGTGCCGCTCACCCGACGCGCAGGGGGGATCCAGGCGTACAAGCTGGTGTTCACCGCGGATGGGCGCGGGGAGCCGGACCCGCGCACGCACGAGGGCTACGAGTGGCTGTACGTCCTCGACGGCCGCCTGCGGGTGATCCTGGGCGACCACGACCTGGTGCTCGGCCCCGGGGAGGCGGCGGAGTTCGACACCCTCGTCCCCCACTGGTTCGGCGCCGCGGATGACGCGCCGGTGGAGGTGCTCAGCCTCTTCGGCCCGCAGGGGGAGCGGGCGCACCTGAGGGCGCGGCCGAAGGCGCGCTGACCGCCGCCCGGGACGACGGAAGCGAGAACCAGGCCACCGCGGCGACGAGCGCGGCCAGCACGGCGATCGTGACGTAGGCGACCGCGGCGCCGCGGTCGAAGGCGTCGCGGGCCGCACCGGTCAGGGCGTCCTTCGCGCCGGGCGCGAGCCCGCCGGCCACCTCGAGCGCGCCCTGCACGGAGCCCTCGGCGCGCTGCGCGTCGGCCGGGCTGAGGCCGGCCAGGGCGTCGTCGACGTCGCGGGCGTAGACGCCCGCCAGGATCGAGCCGACGACGGCGACGCCCACCGAGGCGCCCACGAACCGGCTCACGAAGTTGAGCGACGACCCGTCGCCCGCCTTCTCGGGTGGCAGCGCGTTCATCACCACGGTGGACGGCGGGGCGATGAGCAGCGACAGCCCGGCGCCCAGGACGGCGCTGCCGAGGACGCTGACCCACAGGGGACCGGGGACCGCCGCCGCGAGGACCGCCGCGGCGAGGGCGGTCACCACCAGGCCGGTGGCGATCGTCGTGCGCGGCCCGGCGCGCGCCAGGAACCGCTGGGCGCGCAGGGAGCACACGCCGAACACCGCGGCGAACGGCACGAGGAGCAGGCCCACCGCGACGATCGACTCGCCCCGTACGTCCTGGAGGTACTGCGGGTTGATGAACAGGAACGAGGTGAACAGCAGGTACGCCAGGAACAGGGTGACCGAGCCGGTCGCCACGGCGGCCCTCCCGAGGACCCGCACGTCGAACAGGGGCGCGCGGGCGCGCAGCTCGCGGTGCACGAAGCCGGCGAGCGCGAGGGCGCCGGCCGCGAGGGCCGACAGCACGAGCGGCTGCGTCCACCCCCGCCCGGGGCCCTCGATGATCCCGAACAGCAGGCCGGTGAGCCCGATCACCGACAGCGCCGCACCCACCAGGTCGAGCCGCGGCCAGCCGCCGCGAGGCGTGGGCGCGCGCGACTCGGGGAGGGTGCCGAGCCCGACCGCCACGCCGGCGGCGACGATCGGGACGTTCACCAGGAACACGGACCCCCACGAGAAGTGGTCGAGCAGCAGCCCCCCGGCGATCGGCCCGATCGCGAGGCCCGCCGCCCCGAGCACCACGAACGTGCTGATGGGCCCGGCGCGCTCGGCGGGCGCGTACATGGCGGCGATGAGCGCCAGCGCCGGCGCGGTGACCCCGGCGGCGCCGAGCCCCATGACCGCGCGGGCGGCGATGAGCGCGGCGGTGTCCGGGCTGAGCGCCGCGGCGACGGACGCGGCCGCGAACAGGACGTAGCTCAGCAGGAACACCCGCCGCCGGCCGTACCGGTCGGCGAGGGCGCCGCCCAGCACGAGCACCCCCGCGAGCACGATGTTGTACGCGTCGACCGTCCACTGCAGCTCGTTGGTGGGGGCGTCGAGGTCGCGCGCGATGAACGGCAGCGCGACGTTGGTGATCGTCATGTCCAGCCCGGCGGTGAGCGCGCACAGGCACAGCACCGCGAGCGCCGTGACGCGCCTGCGCGCGCCCATGGGCGGGACCCGCCCGTCCCCGTCGTGGTGGGGGTGCAGCCGCCCGTGGTCGTCCACGGGATGACCCTCTCACGGGTCGGGCGCGGGAAAGACAGAGGAGGAGGCGACGGCGGGATTTGAACCCGCGAATAACGGTTTTGCAGACCGCCGCGTTAGCCACTTCGCCACGTCGCCGAGCAACTCGGAGGCTAGCAGCGGGCGGGGTCGCCCTCGGCGCGCGCGAACGCTCGCGCACCCTCACCCGGAGAACTTCAGAACCACTGACGAATGGAATATAAACGACAGTGAGCCGAGGCACCGGCTCATCGCAGGCCGATCCCCCTCGACGTCGGGAGCGGGGGTTGATCGCCTGATGGAGAACGACCGGGGGTGCGACGGCACACCGCCCCCCGGTCGCCTCCCCGCGCGCATCCGGGCGCCTCGCCGGTCACCGGGCCGACGCGGAATCCCAGTAGAGGCGCTCCTCCAGGAACCCCGCGTTGCTGAGGCGGAACACCGACACCCCGGCGACCGCCACCCGGCCCCCGGAGACCGCCGGCGTCCCCGTGACCCGCCACTCGGTCCAGAGGCGCCGGTCGCTCGCGTAGCCCACCGCCAGGACCGCGACCGCCACATCCGGCAGCGCCTCCATCACCCGCGCGATGCCCTCCCGGATCGCGTCGCGCCCCACGGTGGGCGGGGGTGCGTCGCGCAGGAGGGCCCGCCGCACCGCGTCCCGGGCGAAGCAGGCTGCGCAGGCGTGGGGATCGTGGGCGTTCCACCCGCGTTCGTACGCCGTGAGCAGCAGCTCCTCGGACATCGCCCCATCCACCCTCCCCCGCCGGCGCCGTCCACGGCCACCGACCCTAGGTGTGGGCGGCCCCCACCCCGCTCAGGAGCCCGAGCGCAGCACCCCCGACTCGATCGCGATGCGCACCAGCGCCGTCCGCTTCTGGATCTGCGGGAGGTGCTCGATGTCGAAGCGGCGGAAGAGCTGGCGCAGGTGCGCCTTCACCGCGTCGACGCTCAGGTGCAGCTCCCGTGCGATCTGCTCGTTGCTGGTCGGCGGGTGCGGCCCCCCGGGCGCCAGGCACGGCCGGCAGAGCGCCTCCAGCACCCGCCGCTGACCGGGCGGCAGCGGGCCGGAGGGGGCGAACCGCGACTCGGGCCGCGTCGGGTCGCTGGTCCGGTGCGACGGGATGCGCACCAGCACCGCCGTGTGCCCCACGCGCAGGACGTCGCCGTCCACGAGCGGCCGCCGGCCCGTGACCCGCTCCTCGTTGACCCACGTCCCGTTGCGGGAGAGGCCGTCGTCCTCCACGTACCAGCGGGTCCCCACCCGCATGAGCTGGGCGTGCGTGCGCGACACCCGGTCGTCCCACGGGATGGGCACGTCGCTGTCGTCGCTGCGCCCCACCACCAGCGGCGCCGCGCCGTCGGGGAGCGTCACCAGGCGCTGCCCACCGGAATCGTCCCGCATCACGAGAAACGGGGCGCCCGCGCGCTCGGCGTCCCGGATTCGCATCCGGTCGCGTGGATCGCCGGGCCAGGCGGGCGCTTCGCTCACATCGCCGTCCAGGTGTCGTCGGGGGACCCCTAGGAGGGACTATCGCATTCGTCGGCGCCTGGAATATAAGCGTGCCGAAGTCGGGCGTCAGGGGCGGCGCGGATGAGCCAGCGGTCTGCGGACGGAATCGGCGGTTCGGACACGGTGCACACGCGCGGGGACGGCGGGTGGACCGCCCACGAGCTTCCGGCGGGCACCCGGATCGGCGGGTACGAGATCGAGGCCCTCGCCGGCCGGGGCGGCATGGGCGTCGTGTACCGCGCCCGCGACATGCAGCTCGGCCGCACCGTCGCGCTCAAGCTCATCGGCGGCGACCGGACGGAGGATCCCGGCCGCCGCGCCCTGTTCGTGCGCGAGTCGCTGACTGCCGCGTCGATCGAGCACCCCAACGTCCTGCCCCTCTACCGGGCGGGCGAGGACGACGGGCGCCTGTTCATCGCGATGCGCTTCGTGGAGGGCGCGAGCCTCGCCGACCTGATCGCCGGGGCAGCCGGCGGCCTGCCGCCGGGGCGGGTCGCCCGGATCGTCGCCCGGGTGGCCGACGCGCTCGACGCCGCCCACTCCCGCCGCCTCGTCCACCGCGACGTGAAGCCGGGCAACATCCTGATCGCCGACCCCGACGGCGAGGAGCACGTCTACCTCTCCGACTTCGGGCTCACGACGGGCGGCGACGGCGTCCACGCGAACGGCGACTGGGCGGGGACGCTCGCCTACCTCGCGCCGGAGCAGGTCCGCGGCGAGGCGGTCGACCCGCGCACCGACGTCTACGCACTGGGGTGCGTGCTCTTCCACGCGCTGACGGGGCGGCCGCCCTTCACCGGCGACGAGCAGGCGGTGCTCGACGCGCACCTCCACGACCGCCCGCCGGCGCCCTCCGACGTGGTCCCCGGCCTGCCGCCCGCGCTCGACGACGTCGTGCGCCGCGCGATGGCGAAGCGCCCCGAGGACCGCTACGCCACCGCCGGCGAGCTCGGCCGGGCGGCGCTGGCGGCGCGCTACGACGTCGCCCTGCTCGTCGCCCCCGACGACCGGGAGGCGGCGGAGCCGCTCGCCGCCGGCCTGCGGGCGTCGGACGTGCTGCCGCTGGTCACGGTCGCCGGGGAGCCGCGCGCGGCGGAGGGCATCCGCGCGTCCGGGGCCTGCGCCGTGCTGGTGGGGCGCGGCGGCATGGGCGACTGGGCCCGCGACGGGCTGATCGCCGCCCGCGCCGTCGCCGACCGCGACCGCGCGTTCCGCCAGCTGCTGGTGCTGCTGCCGGGCGCGCCCGACCCGGGTGACCCCGCCCTGGCGTACATGGCCGACCACCCGTGGGTGGACCTGCGCGCGGGAGCCGGCGACGCCCACGCCGCCGCCGACGTGGTCCGCGCCCTGCGCGGCGCCGACGTCCCGGCCGGGTTGCCCGCGGACGAGGGCGTCGCCCCCTACCGCGGCCTGGAGGCGTTCCGCGAAGAGGATGCGTCCCTCTACTTCGGCCGCGAGCACGACGCGGCGCGGATCCTTGAGCGCCTGCGCACCAGCCGCTTCGTGGCCGTCGTGGGGCCGTCGGGCAGCGGCAAGAGCTCGCTGGTGCAGGCCGGCCTGCTCCCCGCGATGCGACGTGACGGCCCCGCGACCGCCGGCGGGCGCGTGCTGGAGATGGTCCCGGGGGCACGGCCCCTCGCGGCGCTGGCGGCGCGCCTGGCGCACCTGGCGGGCGCGGGTGCCCCTTCCCCCGCCGACCTGGCGGCGGACGAGCGGACCCTGGACGTCGCGACCGCCCGGGCCCTGGATGGCCGGCCGGCGGACGAGCGGGTGCTGCTGGTCGTCGACCAGCTCGAGGAGGCCTTCACCCTCTGCAGCGACGAGGGTGAGCGCGCCGCCTTCCTCGGCAACCTCGTCGACGCGGCGACGATCCCCGGCGGCCGCACGGTCGTCGTGGCGACGATGCGTGCCGACTTCTACCACCGGCTCGCCGAGCACCCGACGCTGCGGGGACTGGTCGCGTCGCAGCAGGTCCTGCTCGGCCCGCTGGACGCGCGCAACCTGCGCCGCGCCATCGAGGAGCCGGCCCGCCGCTGCGGCCTCGACCTGGAGCCCGGCCTCACCCGGCGCATCCTGACCGACGTCGCGGACCGGCCGGGGACCCTCCCCCTCCTGGAGCACCTGCTGCTGGAGCTGTGGCGCCGCCGGCGCGACCACACGCTCACCCTCGAGGCGTACGGCGCGTCCGGTGGCGTGGAGGGCGCGCTCGCCCGCCGGGCGAACGAGGTCTACGGCGCGATGGACCCGCAGCGACAGGCGATCGCCCGGCGCGTCCTGCTGCGCCTGACCCAGCCGGGCGAGGGCACCGAGGACACCCGCCGCCGCGCCACCCGCACCGAGCTCGTCACCGCTCCG
>DASSBX010000444.1:0-22323 GCA_035698305.1 Miltoncostaeaceae bacterium
GGCGACCCCTCGGCCGCCGCGATGTTGCCCGCCCGGCGGAAGCCCGCCGAGATCTCGGGGGTGCCGATCAGCCCGATGCAGCGGCCGTCGTCGTCGACGACGGGCCCGTAGGCGGAGTTCGACTCGAAGAGCGCCGAGAGCGCGTCGCGGAGGGTGGTGACGTGGTCGATCACCGGATCCGCCCCACCGGGCGCGGACGCGGGGACCTGCGTCAGGCGCTCCAGCCGCTCGAGCGACAGCCAGTCGAGGGGCCGCCCGTCGGGGGTGGCCACCAGCAGGTGGGCGGCGACGGGCGTCAGCTCGCCGCGGTCGATGCGCCCCCGCACCGCCTCGGCCGCCTCGCCCACGTGGACGAGCGGCGCCGGGATCAGGTGGACCTCCTCCACCCGCGTCAGGGAGAGGCTCTTCAGGGCGCGGTCGGCGCCCACGAAGTCGGCCACGAACTCGTCGACGGGGTTGGCGAGCAGCTCGGCGGGCGGGGCGTACTGGATCAGCCTGCCGCTGCGCATCACGGCGACCCGGTCGGCCATCTTGACGGCCTCGTCGATGTCGTGGCTCACGAACACGACGGTCTTGGGGACGGCGCGGTGCAGACGCAGGAAGTCGTTCTGGAGCCGCTCGCGGGTGATCGGGTCGACCGCCGAGAACGGCTCGTCCATGAGCATCACCGGCGGGTCGGCGGCCAGGGCCCGCGCCAGGCCCACCCGCTGCTGCTGCCCGCCGGACAGCTGGGCGGGATACCGGTCGGCGTACTCGTCGGGGTCGAGGCCCACCAGCTCCAGCAGCTCACGGGTGCGCGCCCGCGTGCGGGCCTTGTCCCAGCGCAGCAGGCGCGGGACGGTCGCGACGTTCGCCGCCACCGTCAGGTGCGGCAGCAGCCCCACCTGCTGGATCACGTAGCCGATCTCGCGCCGCAGCTCCGAGGGGTCGCGCGCCCGGACGCCGCGGCCGTCGATCAGGATCTCCCCCGCCGTCGGCTCGATCAGGCGGTTGATCATCTTGAGGGCGGTGGTCTTGCCGCAGCCGGAGGGGCCGATCAGCACGCACACCTCGCCGGCGGGCACCGTCAGCGAGAGGCCGTCGACGGCCGCGGGCCCGTCGCGCGAGTATCGCTTCGTGACCTCGCGCAGCTCCAGTACGCCCGCGCCCATGCGCCGAACCTAGACGGCGAGGCCCCGCGGCGACCCGGTGGCGACCCGTTTTGTGAGATCGCTCACCGGGGTGCCCCGGGAGGTTTACTGCTTCCGCCGGCGGCGCTGGATCAGCCGGTCGGCCAGGGCGCCGAGCAACGCGGAGACGAGGATCACGTAGATCAGCCGCGAGTCACGGTCGAAGAGCACCCAGTCGACCTCCACGCGGTGCGAGTTCATGAACGCGAACAGGATCACGTACACGGCGATGACCGCCGCCAGGACGTAGCGCCCCACCCCGCGCCCGTCGGCGCGCTTGTCGGACGGCTGCTCGGACACGGTGCCTCCGGCGTAGGTTGACCCGGTGACCCGATCGTACGGAGCCCGGCGGCGGGGGTGACCGCCTGACCGCGGTGCTCGCGGGGATGGGGGCGGCGTTCGCCTGGACCGCCTCGACCCTCTGCAACTCGGCGTCCAGCCGGCGGATCGGCGCGCCGGCGACGCTGGCCTGGGTGATGCTCTTCGGCCTGATGGTGGCGGTGCCGCTGGCCGCGGCGGCGGGCGCCCCGGACGACCTGGACGGCGCCACCCTCGCCCGGCTCGCCGTCTCCGGCGTCGGCAACGTGGTGGGCCTGGGGCTCGTCTACGTCGGCGTCCGCTACGGGCGGGTGGCGGTGGTCTCCAGCCTGGGCTCCACGCAGGGGGCGATCGCGGCGCTGCTGGCGATCGCGGCGGGGGAGCGGCCCTCCGCGCCCGCGCTGGCCGGGTTCGTGCTCGTGGCGGCGGGGGTGCTGATGGTGGTGGTCGACTCCGAGGAGGAGGACGAGACGGCGTCCCGTCCCCACGGCCGCCGCTCCATCGCGCTGGGCGCGGCGGCGGGGGTGGTGTTCGGCGTGTCGATCTACGCGACGGGCAGCGCCAGCGACGCCGTGCCGGCCGCCTGGATCGCGCTGCCCGCCCGCATCGTGGGCGTGGGGCTGCTGCTGGTGGCCCTGGCGGC
Source organism: Miltoncostaeaceae bacterium (assembly GCA_035698305.1). GTDB lineage: Bacteria > Actinomycetota > Thermoleophilia > Miltoncostaeales > Miltoncostaeaceae > Miltoncostaea. The sequence continues at coordinate 2,131 of DASSBX010000444.1, forward strand.
GGGGCTGCGGCCCCTGGTGCGCCCCGCCGCGGCGCGCCTGGCGATGGCCGGCGGCGTGTTCGAGGTGCTCGGGTTCGTGAGCTACGCGGTCGGCGCCCGGGAGGGGGTGGCGGTCACGTCGGTGGTGGCGTCCCAGTTCGCGGCGCTCACGGTGGTGGGCGCGTGGGTGGTGTTCCGCGAGCGCCTGATGCGGCGCCAGGTGGCGGGTGTGGGCGTGCTCGCGGTGGGGGTCGCGCTCGTCGCGCTGGGCGCGTAGCCTCCCGCGGATGCTGCGGCGGATCGCGACGCTGCCCTCCACCCGGGCGGGCAAGTGGGTCGTCCTCGCGATCTGGATCCTGATCGTGCTGGCGGTGGGCCAGGCGGCCGGCAAGTTCGAGGACGCCCAGAAGAACGAGTCGTCGAGCTTCCTCCCCGCCGACGTCGAGTCGACGCGCGTGCTCGACGTGCTGGACGAGTTCGGCTCGGCCGACGTCGCCGACGCCGTCGTCGTGTTCTCCCGCGACTCGGGCCTGACCGCGCGGGACCGGGCGGCGATCGGGGCGTTCCGCGCCGACGTGGCGAAGGACCCGCCGCCGGCCACCGGCGACCCCACCCAGCCGATCGTCTCCGACGACGGCAGGGCGGCGATCGTCGTGGCGCCGGTGGACGTGCCGGAGGGCGAGTCCGACGTCCTGATCGACGCGGTCGACGACCTGCGCGACCGGGCCGCGGGCGGCCCCGACGGCCTGGAGGCCGCCGTGACGGGGCCGGCGGGGTTCTCGGCCGACGCGATCAAGGTGTTCGAGGGCATCAACTCGACGCTGCTGTTCGCGACGGCGGGCCTGGTGTTCGTGCTGCTGGTCCTGATCTACCGCAGCCCGATCTTCTGGTTCCTGCCGCTGCTGGCGGTGGCGTTCGCGGAGGTGACGGTCCGGGCGATCGGCTACGGCCTGGCGAGCGCCGGGGTGGTGGTGAACGGCCAGACCGCCGGGATCCTGCTGGTGCTGGTGTTCGGCGCCGGCACCGACTATGCGCTGCTGCTCACGGCGCGGTACCGGGAGGAGCTGCGGCGCCACGAGGACAAGCACGAGGCGATGAGCCTGGCGCTGCGCCGCGCCGGGCCGGCGATCCTGGCGTCGGGCGTCACGAACGTGTGCGCGCTGCTGGTGCTGGCCCTGGCGCAGGTGAACGGCACGGCGGGCCTGGGGCCGGTGGGCGCGATGGGCGTGGCGGTCGCGATGGTGGCGATGCTGACGGCGCTGCCCGCGCTGCTCACGATCGGGGGGCGGCGGGCGTTCTGGCCGTTCGTGCCGCGGTACCGGGAGGGCGAGGCCGAGGTGCCGGAGGGCCGCGGCCGGTGGCGCCGGCTGGGCGACCGCATCTCCGCGTCGCCGCGACCGATCTGGATCGGGACGCTGGCGGCGCTGCTGGTGCTGGCGCTCGGGTCGCTGGCGTTCGAGAAGGGCCTCACCCAGCAGGAGGACTTCCGCGACGACGTCGAGTCGGTGCGCGGGCAGGAGCTGCTGGCGGCGTCGTTCCCGGCGGGCTCCGCCGCGCCGACGGACGTGATCGTCCCCGACCGGGCGCGGGTGGCGGCGGTCACGCGGGCGCTGCAGGGCCAGCCGGAGGTGTCGTCGGTGCGGCCGCTGGAGGAGGGCGCCCCCGGCGTGCGCCTGGCGGCGACCCTCGTCCCGGACCCCTACTCGAGCGAGGCGATCGACCTGGTGCCCCACCTGCGGGACGTGGTGAAGGCCGCGGGCGGGGAGGACACGCTGGTGGGCGGCCCGAGCGCCATCACCTACGACCTGAACCAGGCGGCGCAGCGCGACCTGCTGGTGCTGCCGCCGATCGTGCTGCTGGTGATCCTGGTGATCATCGGCGTGCTGCTTCGCGCGATCGTGGCGCCGCTGCTGATCGTGGGGACGGTGATCGTCTCGTTCCTGGCGTCGCTCGGCGCCTGCGTCCTGATCTTCAGGTACGTGTTCGACTTCCCCGGCGCCGACCCGTCGCTGCCGCTGTTCGGGTTCATCTTCCTGGTGGCGCTGGGGGTCGACTACAACATCTTCCTGATGGCGCGGGCGCGGGAGGAGTCGGTGGTCCACGGCACCCGGGAGGGGATGATCCGGGGCCTGGCGGTGACGGGGGCGGTGATCACCTCGGCGGGGATCGTGCTGGCGGGGACGTTCAGCGTGCTGGCGGTGCTGCCGCTGGTGACGCTCACCGAGGTGGGCTTCCTGGTCGCGTTCGGCGTCCTGCTCGACACGTTCATCGTGCGCTCGGTGCTGCTGCCGGCGGCGGTGATGGAGCTCGATCGCCGCATCTGGTGGCCGTCGGCCCTGTCCGGGCGCACCAGGCGCTGAGGCCGGGGGGCCGCCGCCGGGTAGTGGCGGGGCTCGGCAACCGGACCGGAGGTGCGATCGTGCAGATCCCGAAGGAGCAGATCCTGGAGTTCCTGCGCAGCCGCGGCGACCAGGACAAGGCCCAGCAGGCCGACGGCGAGCTGCCCGACCAGGTGGACACCGACCAGCACGGCGACCTGCTGAGCAAGTACGGCATCGACGTGCAGGACCTGATGGGCAAGTTCGGGGGCGGCATCCCCGGGCTGTAGCGCCGGTGCGCGGTGCTTGACACCTTCGGGGACCGGGCGGAGGCTGGGTCTCCGCCCGATCCCGCCCGGAGGTGAGCATGCGAACCGATGTCGAGTTCGACGCGGAGGGCACGACGCTGCGTGGGTGGCTGTACGTGCCCGACGGCGCGTCCGGCCCGGTGCCGACGGTGGTGATGGCCCACGGCTTCTCGGCCGTGAAGGAGATGTACCTCGACCGCTTCGCGGAGGCGTTCGGCGAGGCGGGCCTGGGGGCCCTCGTCTTCGACAACCGCAACTTCGGCGCCAGCGACGGCGAGCCCCGCCAGGAGATCGACCCGTGGGAGCAGGTGCGCGACTACCGCGACGCGATCACCTACGCGACGACCCTGCCCGAGGTCGACGCGGAACGCATCGGCATCTGGGGCTCCAGCTACTCGGGTGGGCACGTGCTGGTGGTGGGGGCCATCGACCGGCGCGTGCGGTGCGTGGCCTGCCAGGTTCCCCTGATCAGCGGCCACCGCAACGCCCGGCGCATCGTGCGGTCCGACTTCATCGCCGCCGTGGGCGGGATGTTCGACGACGACCGGGCCGCCCGTTACGCCGGCGGGGCTCCCGCGATGATCCCGGTGGTCGACGCCGACCCCATGGCGCCGTCGGCCCTGCCCACCGCCGACTCGTACGAGTGGTTCACCGAGACCGGCGCGACCCGGGCGCCGTCGTGGCGCAACGAGGTGACGCTGCGGAGCGTCGAGATGTTCTGGGAGTACGAGCCGGGCGCCTACATCCAGTGGGTGTCGCCCACGCCGCTGCTGATAGTGGTGGCCGCCGGCGACCACCTGACGGTGTGCGACCTGGCGATCGAGGCGTACGAGCAGGCGCGGGAGCCGAAGAAGCTGGTGGTGCTCTCAGGCGGCCACTTCGACGCCTACGTCGCCGATTTCGCGGCCGCCTCGGGCGCCGCGGCCGGCTGGTTCACCGAGCACCTGCTGGGGGGCTGACCGCCCCGCTCAGTCGTCGATGGTGATGTGGCCGGGCTGGGCGGCGACCCGCTCCAGCCAGGCGCGCACCGCCGGGTAGGGCTCGAGGGAGACGCCGCCCTCGCCGGCGACGTGGGTGTACGCGTAGAGGGCGAAGTCGGCGACGGTGATGCCGTCGCCCACCAGGTACTCCCGGCCGGCCAGGTGGGTCTCCATCGCCTGCAGCGCGCGGCGGGACCCCTCCTGCTTCGCCTCGAGCGACTGGCCTTCGGGCGCGGCGCCGAGCACGTGCAGCCAGTAGCGGGCGACGGCGAGGTTGGGCTCGTGGTCGTACTGCTCGAAGAACATCCACTGCAGCACCTGGGCCCGCCCGTAGGCGTCGCCGGGCACCAGGCCGGTGCCCTCCCCGAAGTACCAGAGGATCGCGTTCGACTCGGCCAGGTACCGGCCGTCGTCGAGTTGGATCGTCGGGACGCGCAGCGCCGGGTTGGCGGCGCGGCCGATCCGGTCCTCCCGGTCGGAGCGGTCCACGACGCTCAGCGGGATCCGCTCGAAGGGGATGCCCAGCCGGGTCAGCAGCAGGCGGACCTTGTAGCAGTTCCCCGACTCGGGGCTGTCGTACAGCCGGATCAGAAGAGGCGGATGCGGGTCTTCGAGAGGGTGAACCCGTGGCGGCCGGCGTTGCGGCACGTGAGCCCGGTGCGCCTGGAGGTGCACTTCAGGCCGTGACCCAGGCGGATGGTGTGGCCGTACTTGAGCACCGGCTCCCGCTTGTTGGGGTCCGGCAGGGCGGTGTCGCCGACGCAGAGCCCGTGCCCCCTTCCCTTGCGGTTCACCTCGTAGGCGGAGCCCCAGTCGAGTCGGCAGCGCTTCGGCTTCTTCGGCTTCTTCGCGGAGGTCACCCGGATGTCGCACCGCACCCCGGTCGAGTCGCCGAAGCACCCGATGTTGCGGCTGGGGGTGATGAAGCGCTTCAGCTCGTGCGACTCGGCGCCCTGCGCGAGGGCAGGCGCGGTGACGGCCACCGCGGCGGCGGCCATCAGGGTCAGCGCGACGAGCCGGGCGGTGCGCATGGCGGTGATGATGTCACGCCGGGGGCGTCGGCTGCACGGTCGACGTGGGCCCACATCAGCAGGGCCGCGGCGGTGACCATGGTGACCATCCCCTCCGACATCATGATGAGGGCCGCCTTGGTCTGGTCGGCGGTCGGGGTGAGGCCCAGCAGGCGCTCCGGCTGGTCGATGTAGACGTCGTACAGCGGCCCGGACAGGAACAGCCACTCGCCCACCACCGTCCCCGCCGCCATCAGGCCCAGCGCGAACGCGGCGCGGGCTCCGGGGCTGGCGCGGCGCGGCACCACGCCCACGATGTGGGCCCACGCCATCAGCCCCGCGAGCAGGAACGACGTTTGCATCAGCACGTGCAGCCACGGCGTCGATAGCGCCCGCTCGAACAGGGCGGGCACATACCAGCCGGCCGTGACCGCCGTCCACACCACGAACGCCAGCCAGCGCGGGCCGGCGAGGGCCGGCAGCCACCGCGGCAGCATCGCCGTGAGCGGCCCCGACACGCCCAGCACCAGCAGCAGCGGCGCGATGTCGCCCACCAGCACGTGCTGCACCATGTGGGCGGAGAACAGGTACTCGTACGCCACGTGGTGCAGCGGCGACACGAGGGCCAGCACCAGCACGTTCACGCCCGCCAGGAACGCGAGCAGCCGCAGGGGCTCGGGGCGCCCGCTGCGGCACAGGCGCCACCAGCCCGCCAGGTAGAGGACCAGCGGCACCGCCAGGACCAGGGGGATCAGCAGCGGGTGGTCGGGCCACATCGCCCAGTGGCCGCTCCCGGGGGTCACGGCGAGGCGGCCGCCGATTGCGCGACGTACTCGGCGACGGCCTGGATCTGCTCGGGGGTGAGCTGGTCCTTGAACGCCGGCATCGCGCCGGCGCCGTTGGTGACCCGGTCCACCACCAGGTCCTCGCTCGGCTTCGCCGCGTCGAGGTCCGGCCCGACGGTGCCGGTCGCGTTCGCCGCCGACAGCACGTGGCAGCCGGCGCAGCCCGAGTCGACGAACACCTGCTGCCCGGCCGCCAGCTCGCCGCCGCCGGACACCTGGGCAGGCGCCGGGATGAACGCCGCCTCCGCCTCGCTGGTGCGGTTGTTGCCGATCGCCCACCCGGCTGCGGTGAGGCCGGCGAGCGCCATCAGCGTGGTGACCATCACGAAGCCCTGGAGCGCCGGGCTGGTGAGCTTGGGACGCGCGACGCCCAGCGCCAGCCGCTGGGTGCCGGTGCTGGTCTTGCCGCGGAGCGTCTGGACGATGTTCCAGATGAAGAGCAGCTGGGCGAGCGCCAGGATCGCGACCAGCGGGATGGAGGCGTCGGTCCAGGCGTCGTACTCGCCGGGCAGCTGCGCGAAGCGCCGGGGGGCGCCGTCGAGGCCCTGGATGATCCACACCACGCTGTTGAGGGTGCCGGCGGTGAAGGTGAGCCAGACGTGCCACATCCCCATGCGGTCGCTGTAGAGCGGCCGGCCGAGCAGCGCCGGCAGGAACGCGTACACCGCCCCGAAGATCACGATGCCGATGTTCATCAGCGCCATGTGGTGGAAGTGGCCGACGATCCAGAGCGTGTTGTGCACGAACGCGTCCCACGCGATCGTCGCGTTCACCACGCCCGACAGGCCCGCCAGCAACCAGCTCACCAGACCCAGGAACAGAGCGGTGCTGGCGGCGGTCCACGTCCAGCGCGAGTTGAAGATCGTCATGAACAGGCTGTAGAGGCTCAGCGCCGAGACGATCGTGAGCGCGAACGTGAGCGGCTCCATGCCCGTGTTGATCGCGGCCTGGATCCCGTTCGGGTAGTCGAGGTACATGTGGTGCGCCCACACCGTGACGTTGGCGATGACGGCGATCGTCCAGCCGACGGCGATGATGTTCCCCGCCACCAGCGGCCGCCGCGCGAAGCGGGGGACCAGCAGGTAGTAGATCGCGACCGCCGGGAACAGCAGCAGGTACACGACGGGGTGGCCGAACCACCACAGCACGTTCTTCGCCAGGAGCGGATCGACTGAGATCGCCGTGAACGACTCGATGATCATCTCCACCAGCAGGATCGCCAGCGGGGTGGTGGCGATGATCATGTCGATGGCGATCACCGTGAGCGGGATCGCCGGGTAGGGCACCGGCTCCGCGGTCGTGAACTTGCGCGGCCAGATGATGCCGAGCCCCATCGCCGCGCCCATGCGGTTCCACACCCCGCGGTCCGAGCGGAGCCCCGGCCCGGTCACCACGACCAAGATGGAGATGCACCAGAGGATGATCGACAGGCCCGCCAGCAGCACCGACGCCGAGAAGAGCCCGGTGACCCAGTCGCCCCACTCACCGGCGGAGTGGAACGGCAGCGGGTACAGGAACACCCAGGAGCCGGCGAAGCTGAAGACGAGCGTGGTGACCACCACGCCGGCGACGCCGAGCACCATGCACCACCACGCCGCGCGGGCCAGGCGGGCCCCGACCGTGCCGATCGGGAAGCCGACCTCGGCGAGCACCCAGAACGAGAAGCCCATCACCGCGAAGGCCGCCCACCCCACGAACGCGCCGAGCCCGTGGGCGGTCATCACGGCGTAGAAGACGTTGTCGTCCATGCGGACGATGTCCGCCTGGCTCTGGCGCATCGCCACGCCCAGCAGGCCGGCGACCGCGAAGATGACGGTGGACGCCAGGACGTACCACAGGGTCAGCGAGCGGGCCACGGCACGGTCGTCGCCGGTGACGGCCGTGTACGTCTGCCCGAGGCCGGCGGCGGGGGCGCCGGAGGCGGGCACGGGGGTGGTGGTCACCGCTCCACCTGGAACGTGCCGAGCATCTTGTCGTGGTTCACGCCGCAGAACTCGATGCACACCACCTGGTAGCGGCCCGGCTCCTTGAACGTGTAGACGATGTGGCTGGTGTGGTCGGGCACCGCCTGGATCTGGAACAGCAGGACGTTGGCGTCGTTGTAGACGGCGAAGCCGTGGTTGACGTCGGCGCTGGTGACGGCGAAGCGCACGGGCACCCCCGCCCTGATGGTGGTGGGCCGCATCAGCCAGGCGAACTGCTGGGAGTCGACCTGCACCGCCTGCTGGCCCGTCGCCTTGGCGTTGTCGCCGTAGGGGATGAACGCGAGGGTGGCGAGCAGCAGCACCGCCAGCGCCGCCACGGCGAAGATGAACCAGCCCTTCTCGCCCTCGGCCAGGCGGTGGGTGTCGGTGGTGTCCTTGCGGTTGCGCTCGAACGAGTGGGTCGAGCGCCACACGATCAGGATCGCGACGGAGGCGACGAGCACCACGGCGCTGTACGCGATGGTGATGGTGAGGGCGGTCGGGTTCACGCCGCGTTTTTCTCACCGGCGGCCCGGCTGCTCCATCCGTAGTTTTCCGCAGACCGGGCGGCGCGCCGTTGCGAACTTGTGGCATCGTGCCGGGGTGACCGACCGTCCCCTGGCGCGCCTCTGGCAGTACACCGCGCGCCACCGGGCCCGCGTGATCTGGGCGACGGTCCTCACGGTCCTGAACAAGGTCTTCGACGTCTTCCCGGAGATCCTGATCGGCGTCGCGATCGACGTCGTGGTGAACGGCAACGACTCGTTCGTCGCCGACCTGACGGGCATCGACGGGGTGTGGGGTCAGCTGGTGGTCCTCGCGATCGTCAACGCGGTCGTCTGGATCGGCGAGTCGGCGAGCGAGTGGGGCTACATGCTCCTCTGGCGCAACCTGGCCCAGACGGTGGAGCACGAGGCGCGGATGGAGACGTACGCCCACGTCCAGAAGCTGGAGCTCGGCTACTTCGAGGACCAGAGCACCGGCGGCCTCATGTCCGTGCTGAACGACGACGTGAACCAGCTGGAGCGGTTCCTCGACACCGGGGCGAGCGCGATCATCCTCACCGTCGTCAACGTGGTGGTGGTGGGGATCGTGTTCCTGTTCGCGAGCCCGCTGCTGACCCTGGTGGCGTTCCTGCCGATCCCGGTGATCGTCTACGGCAGCTTCCTGTACCAGCGCCGCCTGGAGCCGCGATACCGGGTGGTGCGCGACCAGGTGGGGGTGCTGAACGGCACCCTGGCGAACAACCTGGGCGGCATCGCGACGATCAAGGCGTTCACGTCGGAGGAGCGCGAGACGGCCCGCGTCGCCGCCGAGAGCGACGCGTACCGGGTGGCGAACGGCAAGGCGATCCAGCTCTCCAGCGCGTTCGTCCCGCTGATCCGCATCGCGATCCTCTGCGGCTTCACGATGACCCTGCTCGTCGGCGGGAACATGGTGATCAACGGGACCCTGGCCATCGGCTACTTCTCGGTCCTGGTCTTCATGACCCAGCGGCTGCTGTGGCCCCTCACCCGCCTGGGCGAGACCTTCGACCTGTACCAGCGGGCCATGGCGAGCACCCGCCGCATCCTCGATCTCCTGTCAGTGAAGCCGACGATCGCGGAGGGCCCGGGCGCCCTCCCCCAGCCCGTCCGCGGCGCCGTCCACTTCGAGGACGTCCGCTTCGCGTACTCGGAGGGCCCCGAGGTCCTCCAAGGCCTCGACATCGACATCCCCGCCGGCGAGACCCACGCCGTCGTCGGCCTCACCGGCGCCGGCAAGAGCACGATCGTGAAGCTGCTGCTGCGGCTGTACGAGGCGGGCAGCGGCCGGGTCACCATCGACGGCGTGGATGTCCGGGACCTGACCTTCCGGGACCTCCGTGGCGCCATCGGCCTGGTGAGCCAGGACGTGTTCCTCTTCGACGGGTCCGTGCGGGAGAACATCGCCTACGGCGACCCGGACGCCCCCGATGAGGCGATCGAGGAGGCCGCCCGCCTCGCCGAGGCCCACGACTTCATCACCGCGCTGCCGCAGGGCTACGACACGGTGGTGGGCGAGCGGGGCCAGAAGCTCAGCGGTGGTCAGCGGCAGCGGCTGTCGATCGCTCGCGCGATCGTGAGGAACCCGGCGATCCTGGTCCTGGATGAGGCGACCAGCTCGGTGGACAACGAGACGGAGGCCGCGATCCAGCGGAGCCTCGAGACCGTCTCCCGGAACCGGACCACCCTCGCCATCGCCCACCGCCTCAGCACCATCCGCCACGCCGACCGGATCCACGTCCTCGAACGCGGCGAGGTCCGCGAGGCCGGCACCCACGAGGAGCTCATCGAGGCGGGTGGACTCTATGCGGCCCTGTGGCGAGTTCAGACGGGCGAGGGGGCGTCCGTAGGCTGACCACGAGCCAGGTGCTACGGTGAAGCACATGAAGACCGTTGGCGTGAGGGCCCTGAAGCAGAACGCGTCCGCCGTCGTCGCCGAGGCGGCGTCCGGCGAGACGGTGATCATCACCGACCGCGGGGAGCCGGTGGCCCAGATGCTTCCGCTCGGAGGGGGGCTGCTGCGTGACCTGGAGCGCGCCGGTCTCATCCGCAAGCGGCGCCACAGCGCGGCCGACCTGCCGGCTCCCCTCCCCTCTCAGGCGTCGCTCGGTGATGCCGTGCGCCGGGGCCGCGACGACGAGCGGTACTGACGCGGCCTGGTACCTGGACACGTCGGCGGCGGCCAAGCTCGTCGTCGATGAAGCGCACTCCCCCGCGCTCCGAGCGTGGGCGACAGAGCACGCCGACGACCTGGTGTCCTCAGATCTGCTCCGCGCAGAGCTGCTGAGAGCGACCCGCCGAACCGCGATCGACGAGAGCGACGCGCCCGGCGAGGGCCTCGTCCTGCAAACCCAGGCGGTGATCGACGCCGTCGATCTCGTGCCGATCCCTCGCCACGTCTACCGCGACGCCGGGCTCCTCGACCCGCCCCATATGCGAACCCTGGACGCGCTCCACCTTGCGATCGCCCTCTCCCTCGGCGACGACCTGGACGGTCTCGTCACGTACGACTCGCGCATGGCCGATGCGGCCCGGAGACACGGAGTCACGGTCATCGGGCCCACCTGAAGCACGACCGCCGGCGAGCAGCCTCGCCTCGACGGGCACTCGGACCGAACTTCAAACCGCGTTGGCTCGAGAACCTGGACCGCTGAGCCGCCGTGGATCACCCCATCGCCTCGGGGGGCCCGGGCGGCGACTGCGGGAGTTCTCCGAGTTCAGGACCCTGTGCTGTTCGAGCGGGTGGAGAGGAGCAGTCCGATCGATCGCGACCGCTCGCCCGATTGCGCCACGCACACCCCGCGCCGCTCGACCCGGAGAGGTGGGGGTTCGACGCGCGCCTTCGGGTGTCGTGGGATGGAATGCCGCCGTCCCGGGAGCACCGTCACGGCGAAGCCCGTCGCGGCATGCGGTCGCGGACGCGGGCGGGGTCTGGGGTCTGGAGTTTCGCCTCGGCCATCCCGCGTTCGGTTCCCGGCACGTGCCGACATGGCGCCCGGGTCACCTCGACCCGACCAACTTCAGCGTCAGGGTGGTGGTGACGGTCATGGACCCGATGGTGGTGCCCGACAACGCGACCGGGGTCTTCGTGGTGCCCTTGAGGACGACCGTCTTGCGCTTGCCGGTGAACGCCTTGCGGAGCGTGTTGCGGTTCACCTTGAAGGCGAGCTCCGACTCCAGCCCCGGGGGCGTCGCGGGCCGCACCGGCACCACGTCGCGGCGCGGGTTGCACTGGTTGCGGTCCATGAAGCCGATCTCGTCGTACAGGCGCTCCAGGGCGTTCGGGCCCTCCACCGTCGGGTAGGCGAAGCGGGGGTTGCCGCCCGGCTGGGTGCGGGCGATGAACACCCGGACCTCGCGTTCGTCCCTGTCCGTCACCGCCGGGCCGCGGAAGGCGCAGGTGTTGCCGTTGTGGGTCACCGAGCCCGACTGGGTGGCGGACTGGGCGAACACGTCGATGAGCTGGCCGCTGGCGGCGGCGTTGCGGCCGAAGAACGGGTCGGTGTTGCCGCCCTTCGCCGGGAAGTCCACCCGGAAGCGGTACCGGTTCACGGGTGCGGTGAACCGCCACGACGCCTTCGCCTGGTAGGTGACGCTCGGCGTGGTCGCCGACACCGACGAGGTCTGCGTCACCTTCGTCAGCGAATACGTCGACGACTTCACGGCAGCCTGCGCGGAGGTGGCGAGCACCCCGGCGGCGGCGGTCGCCGCGGCGGCGAGGCAGAGGACGTGGCGGCGGGGCATCGGCATGGGCGTCTCCCGGGATCGACGGCTGCCCGGGCGACGCGAAGCCAGGGCGCCGGCGACGGGACCACCCGGACGGACAGTTCTCGCACCACGACACGTCGCCGGCCTGATTGGGTACGAAGACAGCGCCGGGCCGCCGGGCCGCGGCGGCGGCGACCCACACGACGGACGAGGAGGCGGCGGTGCGCACCTGGGATCTCACCAGCATCGACGTGGAGGCGGGCCAGCCCGAGGTGCTGCACTCGGTGCCGCAGGGCCGGGCGATCGCGATCAACCTGCCGGCCGGGACGGCGCTCGACGACCACGAGGTCCACGAGGCGGCCTGGCTGATCGTCGCCAGCGGCAAGGTGCGTGTCGCGTCCGAGAAGGATGAGGCGGCCGACCACATCGGCGCCGGCGGGTTCATCGTCTTCGACCCCCGCGAGCGCCACGACGTGTCGGCCGAGGAGGACTCCCGCCTGCTGCTGCTGCTCACCCCGTGGCCCGCCCCCGACCGCAGGATGGACGGGGCCGAATGACCGGCGGGCCGGCGGTCAGCCGCCGGCCGCCACCGTCACGTCCACCTTCGTGCGGGGGGCGACCTCCGTCCCCGCCGACGGGCTCTGGGCGGTGATCTGACCCGCGGGGACGCCGTCCGCCGGCGCCTCCGTCACCGTCCCCGGCTGCAGGCCCGCCGCCACCAGCCGGTCGGACGCATCCTCGCTGGTGAGGCCCGTCACGTCCGGCACCGCGATCGTCGCGGGCGGCGCCGGCGTCGTCGTGGAGGTCGTGGCCGCCGGCGTGGCGACGGTGATCGCCACCGTCGACCCCTTCGGCACCTGGAGGCCCCCCGTCGGCTGCTGGGAGATCACCACGCCCTCGGGCACGCTCCCGCTCTGCTGCTCCACCACCCGCGACCCCAGGCCCGCCTGCTGCAGCACGGCGGTCGCCTCCTCCCGGGTGGTGCCGATCACCGTCGGCACCGACACGTTGCCGTTGCCCGAGCTCACCGTGATCGTCACCCGCGAGCCGGTGTCCGCCGTCGCCCCGCCCGCCGGGTCGGTGCTGATGACGATGCCCTCCGCCACGGTGTCGCTCCCGCCCGTCTTCGTCTGCGGGGCGAAGCCCGCGTCACGCATCGCGTTGACCGCCGCGTCCTGGGTGAACCCCACCACGTCCGGCACCGTCGCCTGCTGGGCGGCGCCGTCGTCGTCGCCGCGGGTCGCGAGGAAGACGCCGAGGCCGACCGCCACCGCCAGCACCACGGCGATCGCCGCGACGATCCACGGCCAGTGGCTCCGGTGCTGCGGCACCGGCGGCGGGGGCGGCGCGGCGGCGGTGGGCGCCTCGGGCGCGACCTCGGCGAGCAGGCGGCCGCGCAGCTCCTGGGGGGTGGCGATGCGGCCGGCGAGGGCGTCGTCGATGGTGGCCGAGAGCCCCTCGGGCGGCCGGGACCCGCTCAGCAGGTCGCGCAGCGTCTCCGCCGTCCCCAGCACCGCGGCGTCGGCGGCGCCCACGTCCGCGGGCGGGCGGGTGAAGCGCGTCACCCGGATGCGCCCGTCGGTGCCGACCAGCGCGGAGCCGACGACCGCCCCCTCCGCCGCCGGCACGCGGCGGCGCAGCGTGATCACCGCATCGAGCAGCTCCACCCCGTAGCCCGCCGCCTCCGCCACCGGCAGCGGGGCGCGGCGGCGCGCCACCTCCTCCAGCGGCGTGCCGGCCACCAGCTCCGACGCCACGTACCCGCCGCCGCCCGGGGTGGGGACCACGTCGAGCACGGCGATCGCCGCCGGCGTGTGGGCGTGGGCGTCGCCCATCCACCGCGCCTCCTCCAGCAGCACACCCGGGTCGGCGGCGGCCACGATCCGCAGCGCCACCTCCCGGCCGCCCAGGTGGCGGTCGCGGGCCACCCACACGCGGCCCAGCTCGCCGCCGCCGATCTCGCGGACCAGCTCGAAGCGGTCGGCCACCAGGGCGCCGGGGCCGAAGGTCACGTGCGGAGCTCCACGCAGGCGACCCTACCCCGCGCCCCGGGCGGCGCCGCAACCCTCACGCGCGGCCTCGCGCATCCGGCGCCATGCGCGAGGCCCGCTCCCGCGCGCCTCACGCACCGTGGCGGTGTCGCCGCCGGCCGGCCGGGACGACACAGGGGGCGAGTCCCGTCCCGCCGTGTCCCAGGAGACGCACGATGCACCGTCCCATGCCCCGCCGGCGCCGCCTCGCCGTGTCCGCGGTCGGCGCCCTCGCCGTCCTCGCCGCCGGCGCGCCCGGCGCCCTGGGAGCCGACCAGGCCACCCTGCGCCTGCTCGGCTCGTCGCCGATCTACGCCAAGACGGTGGCCGTGCACAAGGCCGGCGGTGGCGACGTGAACGTGAAGCCCGCCCGCTACCACTACCGGATCACCACGCCCGCCGGCGTGAGCGAGGCGTCCGGCAACTGCGTCGACCTCTCTCACTACATCGTCACGGGACGCGACTACGCGGTGGAGCTGCAGGACGCCCACGACGACCCCGCCCTGGGGTCGCCCGGGTTCAAGGCGGCCGGCTGGCTGCTGTCCCAGAGCGACGGGCTGATCGCCTCCGCCGCCGAGCCGGGCCTGGAGGCCGGCGCCATCCAGGTGGCGATCTGGCAGCTCTCCGGCCAGGCGCGCGGCCTCGACGCACCCACGAGCGACCTGGCGCTGAACGCCCGCGTCAACACCCTCCGCGCGCTGGCGACGGGCAAGGAGGTGCCGTCGCAGCTCGCCGTGACGATCGCCGGCACCGACACCTGCGTCGACACCGCCGCCCCCGTCACGGTGACCGGCACCCCCGGCGCCGAGGTCGACCTGCACGCCACCGGCGGCGGCACCGTCCAGCCCGACCACGTGACCCTCGACGAGATGGGCGTCGGCAGCGCCACCGTTCGCGCCGGCGGGGCGGCGGCGACGGTGACCGTCCACGCCGAGACCGTCGCCCCCACCATGCTGCGCGCCACCAAGCTCCCCGGCCAGACCGCCCCCCAGGACCAGCTGTTCCTGCGCCCCGGGGTGCTGGGCGCCGACGACTCGCAGCCGTTCGTGAACTGCGACCTCAACACGTTCTCGGCGCCCGACGTGCCCGGCCTCACCGCGCCGGCCGACGCGCCGCCGCCGCCCGCGGCTCCGGCGCCGGCCCCGGCGGCGCCCGCCCAGGCCCTGGAGCTCGACCTGAGGACGCCCCACCTGGCGGCGCCCGGCGGCGTCGCCGTCTACCGGCTGAGGGTCGCGAACACCGGCACCCGCACCGTCCGCAACGTCACCGTGGCGCAGCGCCTCGACCGGGGCATCGCGCCCATCAGCACGCGCGCCCCCAAGGGCACCCGGTCCACGATCAGCCGCGGCGCCGCCCGCTGGAGGCTGGCCGCGCTGAAGCCCGGCGCCACCGCCACCCTCACGCTGAAGGTGCGGGTGGGCCGGCGCACCGCGGGCGCGATCGCGCACACCAGCGCCACCGTCCGCTCGGCGAAGGCCCGCGCCAGCGCCGAGGGCGCCACCTCCATCGTGCGCCGCGTCGGCAAGACCGAGCAGGGGTTCTGACCGGGTGAGCCGAATGCCCGACGGACGACCAGGTTCCTCGTCCATGTCTTAGCCGACCGGCCAAGGGCGCGGCCTTGACGAACCTGCCAACCTCAACCCGCGGGCGCATCGTGCCGATGCCCCGCACCACGACCACGAGGGGGGCTCCGATGACCGCGAACGCCACGATGGATCCGGCCGCAGAGCTGGAGCGCGCCACGAGCGACTACCTGGCCGTGTCCCGCAACGCCCAGATGTACGCCACCACCGCCGACTACGAGACCGCGGAGCGCCGTGCATGGGAGCGGATGGAGGAGGCGGCGGCGGCCGTCAAGGAGGCCACCTCCCAGAACTGAGGTCGCAGATCGCCCGGCCGCCCCACCTGTCATCCTGCGCGCATGGATGAGCTGCGGTGGGACGAGCGGCCGGGCGATCTGCGCAGCCCGGTGATGGTGGCGGCCTTCGGCGGCTGGAACGATGCCGCGGCCGCGGCGTCCAACGCCGTCGTCTTCGTGGGCGAGCGCCTCGGGGCGCGGCGGGTCGCCGCGATCGACCCGGAGGACTTCTACGACTTCCAGGCGACGCGGCCCCTCGTGGACCTGACGTCGCAGGAGAAGGGCAGCACGATCGTGTGGCCCGAGGTGGAGATCCTCGCCGCCCGCGTGCCCGACGGGCCGCGCGACGTGGTGCTGGTGGCGGGCGCCGAGCCGTCGATGCGGTGGCGCACGTTCTGCCGGCTGCTGCTCGACGCCGCCCGCGACCTGGGCGTCACCCGGGTCATCACGCTCGGCTCGCTGCTGGCCGACGTGGTCCACAGCCACCCGGTGCGCATCACCGGCATGGCGTCGGACGAGACGTTCATCGCCGACCTCGGCTTCCGCGACCCCAACTACGCCGGCCCCACCGGCATCATCGGGGTGCTCCACAGCGCCGCGTCGGAGGCCGGCTTCGAGACCGTCTCGATGTGGGCGCCCGTCTCGCACTACGCCGCCGGCCTCACCAACGCGAAGGGCAGCCTGGCGCTGGTGCGGGCCCTCGACAACGTCGCCGGCATCCAGCTGGACGTGAGCGAGCTGGAGGAGGCGGCCACCACCTTCGAGACCCAGGTGGCCCGGGCCGTCGAGGCCGAGCCGCGCCTGCGGGCGCTGGTGGAGCAGCTGGAGGACGCCGCCGCCAGGGCCGACGCCGACGCCGCCCCCGACCGCATCCCCACCGGCGACGAGCTCGCCGCCGAGCTGGAGCGCTTCCTGCGGGAGATGGACGACCCGAAGGGCTGACGGCTACCGCCGGGCCGCCGCCCCCTGGGTGGAGCGCATCGTCACGCCGTCGCCGTCGCCCCCGTCGGGGCCCGCCAGGTCGGGGTAGCGCTCCCGGGCGCGGCGGCGCTTGTGGGCGTCGTAGAGGTGCCGCGCCCACAGGCTGTCCGGCTCCGCCAGCCGGATCGCGCCGATCAGGCCCACCGGCCACAGCAGGAAGCCGACCACGCCGGTGGTGAGCTTCCCCTTCAGCAGGCAGATGACCGCGGAGACGAAGCTCACCGCGTGGTAGCCGACGATCAGGGCCCCGCCGGCGGGGTCGGCGCCCTCGATCACCCGCCCCCAGAACGGGGCGCCCAGGGCGACCATGCCGCCGAGGGCGGCCGCCACGATCACGGCGTCGATGGAACGCCGGCCCTCCTCCGCCCAGTAGACGTCGCGCAGGTTCAGCCACAGGGCGTACTCGTCGAGCACCAGCGCCGCGCCGCAGCCGAACGCCGTCGGCAGCAGCCACCACAGGAACCACGGCATCTCGGGGTCGAGCGCCACCGACACGAACCCCGACCCGAGCAGCAGGAACACCCCCGGCACCAGGTGGTGGATGCGCGTCGCGCCGATCGTCAGGTTCCCCGGCCCGATGCCCCGGCGCACCATGTGGGCGTAGCCGCGGACGCAACCGAAGGTGACGAGGAACGCCAGCAGCACCATCTGGCCCGGGCGGAACCCCGCGCGGATCACCTCCTCGTCGAACGCCTGGACGACCGGGAAGGCGTCGGTGAAGTTGCTCATCAGTGACCTGCGGGCGGCGCCTTGTACGACCAGCTCACCGTGGTGTCGCTGCGCAGCCTCGACCCCTGGAACACCTTGCGGTGGATGAACACCTTGAACGCCTGCCCCGCGACCGGGGTGTCCCCGGTGGTCCGCGTGGTCACGCGGCGCCCCAGCT
Organism: Miltoncostaeaceae bacterium; assembly: GCA_035698305.1. Taxonomy (GTDB): domain Bacteria; phylum Actinomycetota; class Thermoleophilia; order Miltoncostaeales; family Miltoncostaeaceae; genus Miltoncostaea. Next base: position 19,522 of record DASSBX010000444.1, read on the forward strand.
TGGACGAGTACATCGACACGGTCAGGGATGTGTCGGTGGCGGTCACCTTCATGAGTATCGCCGCGTCCCAGTCGTTTCGGAAAATCAGCTCCGGCCCGCCCCACGAGATGGTGGCCTCGCGGCCGGCGGGGTAGCGGGTGATCCAGAACTCGTGGGGCACGTGGGTCACGATCTCCAGCCCCGCGAAGAACGCCGCGTTGTAGACCGTCGTGCCCATCTGGCTGACGCCGCCGCCCACGGCGTCCTCCAGCTCGCCGTCGTTGATCTGGGGGGCGGGGACGAAGCCGCGGGCGCGGGTGCGCTCGCCGAGGCCCTCGTTGAGCGAGAACCGCGCGCCCGCCGGGATGATCGTGCCGTCCAGGATCGCCGCGGCCCGCTTGATGTTGGTGACGCGCGGCTGGCAGCAGGCGTACGGGGTGGTGAAGGTGCTCACCTGCTCGCGGATCCGCATCGCCCGCGCCTCGGCGGTGGTGAGCTGCGGCTCGCGGACCGTGACGGGCAGGCGCACCCGCCCCGACCCGTTCGCCGCCGCGACGCGGCGGGCCAGCAGGGCCGGATTCACCGACCGCCCGGTCCGCGACGGCACCACGCTCACAGCGGTCCCCGACACCGCGAACGACGCCGAGCGCGGCTCCTGCAGCACCGGCGCGAAGTCGGGGGTGACCGCCCGGGCCAGGGTGGGGCCGTCAAGGGTCACGCCGACCGTGCCCGCGGCGGGGGTGAAGCGCAGGGCCCTCAGCAGCGTGGCGCGGTCGATCCGTGCCCGCCGCCCCGCCCCGCGCACCGTGACCGGCACCCGCGCGATCCTGGCCGCCTGCAGGCGGGCCGCCTCCGCGGCGGCGGTGTCCACGGCGGGCGAGACCTCCACCACCGGCACCTCGACGCGGGTGGGCAGCGCACCGAGGCGGCGGGCAAGCTCCTCCTGGTCGACGGCGCGGCCCACCTTCGCCGCGCCCACCACGATGCGCCCGCCGCCCACGCCGACGGTCGCGTCCTTCGCGTCCTGGTCCACCGCCGCCGCCACCGCCTCTGCCTCGGCGCGCCCCCGGGCGGGGGTGGCGCGGAACGCCAGGGGCACGTCGCGGGAGCGCTCCAGCCCCACCTCCGCGAGCACCCGGCGCCACAGCGCCGACGGCGCGATCGCCTCGTTCACCGCCGCGCGCGCCCGCGGCTGCGGGCCCAGCTCGCCGACCGGCAGGGTCTGCGGGAACCCCGGCCGCCCGTCCAGGGCCACCTCCACCGCGCCCGCCGGCGGCGCCGCCGACGCCCGCACCGCGCGGACGGCCTCGTCGGCGGTCAGCCCGGCGACGTCGATCCCGGCGATCGTGGTCCCGGCGGGCACCCGGTCGTCGTCGGCGGTCGCGACCCGGAACGCGACCAGGCCGGCGCCGCCGAGCAGCACGACGAGGCCGGCGATCAGCGCGACGAGCGTCTCCGGGCGGCGTGGACGCGGGAGGGGCACGACCCCCGAGTCTTGCAGCGTCCGCGCGCCCGCGGCCGCCGCCGGGTCGCCGACGGCCCCGGCGCCTACCTGCGGGCGGGGACCGCCTGGGCGATCAGGTCGCGGGCGCGCTCCAGGCCCCGCGCCGCGAACGCGTACCCCGACAGCCGCAGCTCGTGGCGTCGCACGATCCACTCCAGCTCCCGCGGGGTGGTGGCGGCGGCGACCCGGTCGCGGGTGGCGGCGTAGCGGTCCAGGGCGCGCGCGGCGCGGCGGTCGCGTCCCGGGTCGGCCAGCGCCGCGCAGGCCGCGGCCGCCAGGTCGTCGAGCATCCACTCGGCGCGGGCCCGGGCCCGGCGCAGCGCGCGGCGGCGGCCCGCCTCGCGCAGCAGCGCGGCGACCACGACCAGCCCGGCGATGACGACGACCTCGACCATCAGGGCGCAGCGTAGCGCCGACCTGCTTGAGTTGGCGGCGTGACCGAGGAGAAGCCCATCGAGGTCGCCATCTGGAGCGACGTCGTGTGCCCGTTCTGCAACGTCGCCCGGGAGCGGGCCGACTGGCTCCGCGAGCGCGGGCTCACGGTGGTGTTCCTCCCCTACGACCTGCACCCCGAGTACCCCGACGAGGGCATCTCGCGCGACGAGCTGATGCGCCGCTACCCCGAGGACCTGCACAACGCGGTGCGGCGGCTCAACGAGGAGGCGGGGCTCTCCTACAACCCGCATCCCGACCGGGTGCCCCGCACGCGGCGTGCGCTGGAGCTCATCGAGTGGGCGCGCGGCCACGGCCTGCCGGCGCACGAGGCCCTCCACACCAGGATCATGGACGCGTACTGGACGGAGGGGCGCGACATCATGGACTGGGACGTCCTGCTCGCGTGCGTCGCCGACGTGGGGCTCGACCCTGACGCGGCGCGCGCCGAGGTGGAGTCGGGGGCCTTCGCCGGCGAGGTGGACGCGTCGACCTCCACGGCCCAGCGGTACGGCATCCGCGCGGTCCCGGCGTTCGTGTTCGACGGGCGCCTGCTCGTGAGCGGCGCGCAACCGCACGAGGTGTTCGAGGCGGCCATCGCGAAGGTCGGCGCGATGCGTGCCGAGGAGGCCGCCGCCCGGGACTGACCGGGCACGGTTCCGTCACGGATCGGTGCTGTGTGGTGTCCGGCGGCGGGGTCATGATCGCTCCGTACCGATCACGGAGCTGGGAGGTGCCGGATGCCGGCCGACCTGAACCGCGTGACCCTGGTGGGGCGCCTGACGCGCGACCCGGAGCTGCGCCACACCGGCGGCGGTGACCCGATCTGCTCGATCCGGCTGGCCGTCTCGTCCCGCAGCCGCGACGAGTCGGGCAACTGGGGCGAC
>DASSBX010000445.1:0-7868 GCA_035698305.1 Miltoncostaeaceae bacterium
CCTTCAACGCCGCCAAGCCATCCATCTCCGGCATCGTGATGTCCATCGTCGTCAGATCCGGGTCGAGCTCCCGATACCTGGCGACCGCCACCGCCCCGTTCTCCGCCTCGCCGACCACGTCATAGCCCGCCTCGGTGAGCATGTTCTTCAGCATCATCCGCATGAAGGCGGCGTCATCGGCGATCAGGACGGTCGGCATCGGGGACCTCGGGGGGGACGGGGGTCGGTGCTGCCTGCGCTATCGGCATCCCCGCCGCCGGCTTGACGGTGCGGACAGATCCCGCCGGCCGGCAGCACCGCTCCACACGGGCACTGCCACCGCGCGTCGCGCGGCCGGGCCTGCGGGGAGCTGCGTCTCAGGCCTCTGCCTCGTGGGCGAGGCCGCGCAGGCGCTTCGCGTGGCTGGCGACATCGGTGATGCGGACGCCGAACTCCTCGTCGATGACCACCACCTCGCCGCGTGCGATGGGCTTCCCGTTGACCAGCACGTCGACCGGCTCGCCGGCGAGCTTGTCGAGCTCGACGATCGAGCCGGGGACGAGCTCCAGGACGTTGCGGATCCGCAGCTGGGTGCGGCCGAGCTCGACCGTCACCTGGAGCGGCACGTCGAGCAACATGCTGATGTCGCTGCCGCCGGGGCGCGCGGGCACGTCGTCGAGCGACGGGAACGTGACCGGCTGGGCCACGGGCGGCGCCGGCAGGGCGTGCAGGTGGCGGTCGTCGGCGTCCCCGATGAGGGCGTCGGCGGCGGGGCCGTCGAGGGCGGGGCCGTCGATGGCCGGCGCCTCCGGCGCGGGGGCCGGCGGCGCGGAGGGCCGCATGAGCCCGTCGACCAGCGCGCGGGCGAACCCGATCGGCATGAGCTGCATCAGCGTGGTGTCGAGCAGCTCGCCGACGCGGAGCTGGAACGACGTGCGCACCATCGCGTCGGTGATGCCGAGCTCCTCCAGGGCGGCCTCGGTCGCCAGGTCCAGCACCTGGACCTGCGGCGCGGAGATGTCGATGCGGCGGCCGACCATCTCGGCCATCGCGGTGGAGGCGCTGCCCATCATCTGGTTCATGGCCTCGGCGGTCGCCGAGGTGTGCAGCTCCGACAGCTCCGGGGAGGCGGTGCCCTCGCCGCCCATCATCAGGTCGGCGACGACGGAGGCGTCGGGGATGCTGAGCAGGAACACGTTGCGCCCGTCGAGGCCCTCGGTGTAGTCGATCGAGACGATCACCGCGGGCGCGTTGAACTGGCCGCGCAGCTCCGCCTCGTCCACGACCTCCACGAGGGGCGTGGTGATCTGCACCGGCCGCGACAGCAGCAGGCTGAGCGTCGTGGCGGCGCTCGACATGCAGATGTTGCCGACCTCTCCGATGGCGTCGCGCTCGGCCTCGTCCAGGCCGGGGGTCGCCGCGGCGGGGGCCGCGGGCTCCACCGCGTCCGGCGCGGCGTCCGGGCCGGGGGTCAGGAGGGCGTCGATCTCCTCCTGGCTGAGGCTGCCGCCCTCGCTCATTCGCTGGTCCTTTCGGAGTCGTCGATCGTTCCGGTGATCTGCACGGCGGCGCGGCGGCCGCGGACGCCCGGCTGGGCGCGGAAGGCGTGCCGCCTGCCGACGCGCACGTGCGCGTCGGTGCCGGGCGGGACGGCGAGGGGGATCACGTCGCCGGGGCTGAGCGACAGCAGGTCGCCAACGTTGAGCCGGGCGTCGCCGAGCTCCACGATCACGGGGATGCTGACGGCGCCGAGCTCGTCCGCCATGCCCTGGCGGCTCTCGGGCGACGAGGTGTCGGCCAGGCTGGAGTAGTAGCTCTGGGTGGTGAGCCGGCTCATCGCCGGCTCCAGCACCAGGGCGGGGATGCAGAGCGAGAACATCCCGGTCTGCGCGCCGACGCGCAGCTCGAACGTGATCAGCACCACCATGTCCGACGGGGCGGTGACCTGCGCGAACTGCGGGTTCATCTCGGTGCCGACGCGCCGGAAGCGGACGGGGGTGACCTCGGTCCACGCCTCGCTCAGGGCGCCCATCATGGTCTCGACGACGTTCGTGACGAGGGCGAGCTCGATCTCGGTGAGCTCGCGGGGGCGGGGCCGGTGGGTGCCGGGGCCGCCGACGAGCCTGTCGATGATCGAGAACACGATCGGCAGGTTGATCTCGAGGACCGCGTTCCCCTCGAGCGGCTCCATCGTGACGATGTTGATGAGGCTCGGGGTGGGGATCGAGTTGACGTACTCGCCGTAGCTCACCTGATCCGCGGTGAGCACGTCGATCTCCACCATGGCGCGCAGGGCGCCGGACAGGGTGTTCCGTGCCGACCGGCAGAACGTCTCGTGGAGCAGCTCGATGGTGCGGAGCTGGTCCTTGCTGAACTTGCTTGGCCGCAGGAAGTCGAAGGGGCGCACCACGGCCTCGGCCGGATCCTCCTGGACCCGGGCGGCATCGAGCTCCCCGCTGGACATGGCGTTGAGCAGGGCATCGATCTCGCTCTGTGAGAGCACGTCCGACACGCCCTCACCATCGGCCCTCCCCCCGGATAGTTGAGCCGTCGTCCCCGACCTCAGGGGGTGCCCGGGAGGGGGTTCAGGGCGTTAGCCTGCAGTTCTCGCCACGATCCGAACGGAGGCGGCGACGCGGGAGCACCGGGTGGACGGCGGCATCGATGGGAGTGAGCGGTACCAGGCCGCGCTCGGGCGCGACCCGGCGGAGATCGCCGCCGTCCGCATCGCCATGCGCGAGATGGCGGAGCGCCACGGCTTCGGCGACCGCGCGGGCGACCTGGTGCTGGCCCTCGACGAGGTGATCGCGAACGCCCAGGAGCACGGCACCCCGCCGATCCTGATCGACGCCTGGGTGGACGGCCGCGTGGTGGTGGAGGTGCGCGACAACGGCGCCGGCTTCGAGCCGCACCGCGTGTGGGCCCGCCACCCGCCCGACCGGTTCGGCACGCGGGGGCGGGGCCTGTGGATCACCCGCCAGCTCACCGACCACGTGCAGGTGGCCTGCGGCGACCTCGGCACGGTCGTGCGCATCGAGCTCTCGCCGGACCCGCACATCGGGGCCTGATCGCGTCAATGCGTGGCCCGGGCCTCGTGCGGGCCCGGGCGACGCGCAGGTGCTCCCTGCCGGCCGCTCCGCACTGACCGGGCAGGGCCTCCGCCGAGACCCCGGGCTCCGGTCAGCGTTCCTCACTGCACGGCGAACTCCGTGTAGTAGACGTCCACGATCTTGTAGTCGGTGTGCTTGTTCACGCGCTCGACGATGCCCTTCTTCACCAGGTCGCGGCCGTCGGCGGTGGAGAGCTGCGCGCTGGTCTTGCTCTGGAGCGTCGAGATCACGATGTCGCGCAGCTCGGCGGCCTCCTCGACGGTGTCGGGCTTGTCGCCCTCGCCCTTCACCACCTCGCCCTCCGACAGCTTCGAGAACCGCAGCGCCACGCCCACCTTCGCGAAGTGCGGGGTGCCGCCGCCGTCGGCGAGGTTCACGACGAACGGCTCGGGCATCGTGTAGGTGATCCCCGGCTCCTTGGCGAGCTTCTTCTCGTCCTGCGGCGGCGGCGCGAGCACGAACGTCTTGACCGCGAACAGCGCCGCCAGGAGCACCACGGGACCGATGATCATCAGCTTCTTCTTCACGGGGGCTCCTGGGGGTCAGCCGCCGAGGGCTGTCGCGGGGGACTGGGACGGGGCGCCCTGCATCCGCAGGACGAGGATCTCGACGCGCCGGTTCATCGCGCGGCCCGCGGCGCGCTCGTTGTCGCCGATGGGGCGGGTGTCGGCGAAGCCGGTGGCCTGGAGGCGGCCGGCGGGGACGCCCGCGGCGATCATGGTGCGCACCACAGCCGAGGCGCGGTCTCCCGACAGCTCCCAGTTGGACGGGAACACCGCGGTCGCGATCGGGGTGGAGTCGGTGTGGCCCTCGACTCGCACCGGGTTCGGCAGCGCCTTCAGGGACCGGGCGATCGGCGTGATGATCGCCGTGCCCGACGCCTGGAGGGAGGCCGACCCGGGCGTGAAGAGCACGCCGTCGGTCTCCAGGCGGATCGCGAGGCCCCGCTCGTTCACCGAGGTCGACACGTTGCCGCTCACGCCGGCGTCGTCGAGCTTCTTCTCGATCGCCTTCTGGGCCGCCTGGAGCTGGACGCTCTCGAGCACCTGCTCCGGGGTGGCGTCGGCCGGCGGGAGGCCCTGGAGGGTCGGCACCTGCGGCGCGATCTGACCCATCTGCGTCGACACGGCCGGCGCCGGGGCGCCCGGGTTGGTCTCGAGCACGCTGTCGCCGCCCTGCGCCAGGCCGCTGTTGAAGGCGTCCTGGAGTGTCTCCTTGAGCATGTCGAACTTGGCCGTGTTCACGACCGAGATCGAGAAGAGCACCATGAACAGCACGAACATCAGCGTCAGCACGTCGGCGTACGTGATGAGCCAGCGCTCGTCCGGGTGCTCCTCGTGTCGCTGCTTGCGCTTCGCCATCCGTCCGGCGGCCTACGCGGCCTGGGCGGCCGGCTCGGCCGCGCCCGACGCGGCGCCCGCGCCCTCGGCGTCGTCGGCGGTCTCGCGCTGGTCGGGCGGCAGGAAGCTCCACAGCTTCTCGGCCAGGATGCGCGGGTTGTCGCCGCTCTGGATGGAGAGGACGCCCTCGATCATCAGCAGGCGCTCGCCCGCCTCGATCGCCGACATCTTCTTCAGGGCGTTGGCGATCGGCAGGAAGATCACGTTCGCCGCCGCCACGCCGTAGAACGTCGCGAGGAAGGCCGCGGAGATGGCGGGCCCCAGCGTGTCCGGCTTGTCCAGGTGCTGGAGCACCGAGACCAGCGAGAGCACGGTGGCCAGGATGCCGACGGTCGGCGCGAACGCGCCGCCCTGCTTGAACATGTCCTGGTTCTTGTGGTGCCGCTCCTCCATCGCGTCGAGCTCGGTCTCGAGGATGTCCTTCACCAGCTCGGGGTCGGTGCCGTCCACCACCAGGCGCACGCCCTTCCCGAGGAACGGGTCATCGACCTGCTTCGCGTCCTCCTCGAGCACCAGCAGCCCCTCGCGACGCGCCTTCTCGGAGAAGCCGACGAGGGTCTTGATGATCTCGGGCCGGTTGTCCACCCGCTCCTTCAGGGAGAGGGTGGTCAGCTTGATCATCGAGAAGAACTCCTTCATGCCGAAGGAGGCGATCAGGATGCAGGCCGTGCCCCCGCCCACCATGAACAGCGCGGGGATGGAGATGATCCCGGCGATCGTGCCGCCCTTCAGGATCATCCCGATGATGATGAAGACCCAGGCGCCGACCAGGCCGATGAGCGGGGACATGCGGGGAGGCTCCCGGGGCTAGGCGGTGAGGGCTGCGGTCAGGTGTGCGCCGCCGTGCACGAGGCGGCGGTAATCGACGACCGCCGACACGACCTCCTCGACGCTCTCGAGCACCAGGAACTGCCGGCGGTCGACCGTCTGGATGTGCGTGTCCGGTGTGGCCTCGACGGTCAGGATGAGCTCCGCGTTGAGCGTCATCTCGTCGCCGTTGAGGCGGTGAAGGCTGATCACGATCGGTCCTCCGTGACGTGCGGGCCGCAACCGGGGGGCAGTCGTTGCGCCCCCCGGTTATCGGTCAGCGGGCCCGCGATCTGAGCGTCAGGCCGGGTTCAGGGTCGCCGGCTATCGCTTGAGGTTCACCAGCTCCTGGAGCATGTCGTCGGAGGTGGTGATGGCCCGGCTGTTCGCCTGGAAGCCGCGCTGGGCGATGATCATGTTGGTGAACTCGAGGGCGAGGTCCACGTTGGACATCTCGAGGGCGCCGGGGATGATGTTGCCGTGGCCGGCGGCCCCGCCGGGGTTGCCGACGACGGCGGGCCCGGAGTTGTTGGAGGCGCGCCACATGTTGTCGCCCATCCGCTCCAGGCCGGGCGCGTTCGCGAACTTCGCGAGGCTCAGGGTGCCGATCGGCGTGGAGACGCCGGCGGTGCTGATGGCGGTGATGCCGCCGGCCGCGTCCACGTTGATGGCCGCGGTGGTGGCCGGGTCGACCTGGATGCGGCCGATGTTGCCGGTGCCGGCGACGGTGCCGAGGACGTACTGGCCCTGGGTGGTCACCAGGTAGCCCTGGCTGTCGAACGAGAAGTTGCCGGCGCGGGTGTAGACCTCGCCGCCGCCGGTCAGGTCGTTGCCGCCGACGCCGCCGAACGTGGAGGCGGTCGCGGCGACGCGGAAGAAGCCGTCGCCCTGGATCATCATGTCGGTGACGACGCCGGTGCTCTGCGTGTTGCCCTGGGTCATCATCGTGTCGATCGAGTTGAGCGACATGCCCAGACCCACCTGGCGCGGGTTGGTCCCGCCAGTGGTGGCGGTGGGCGCGCCGGCGCCGGACAGGTTCTGGTAGAGCGAGTCCTTGAACGTGGCGCGCTGGCTCTTGTAGCCGAACGTGTTGACGTTCGCGATGTTCGAGGACAGCACGTCCATCATGGTCTGGTGGTTCCGCAGGCCGGAGACGGCCGCGAACATGGATCGCATCATCGGTGAGGGTCTCCCTTCCCTGGTGTGGCGGCGGGACCCCCTCCGATGAGGTCCAGCCCCGTCCGCCGGTATCCGTACGTGTGGCGCCTAGGTGATGGCGGCGCTGTCGATGTTCGTGAAGACCTGGTCCTTCATGCCGCCCTGGTCGACGGCGGTGATCACGGTGCGGTTGGTCACCGAGACCACGACGGCGAGCGAGTCCATCATCACGATGGCCTCGCGGCCGCCCTTCGCGGCCAGCCGGTCGACCGCGCCCTCGAGCCGCTGCTGCATCTCGGGGGTGACGGCCAGCTGGCGCTGGCCCAGCCGCTGCACGGCGTGGGCGCTCCAGCGGACCGCGGCGGGCGCGTCGGCGAGCTTGCTGCCGAGGAGCGCGTCGAAGCCGGGCGCCGCGCGGCTCGCGCGCGCCGCCTGGGCCGCGACCGGGTCGGCCGCCCGGGCCGGCGCGACGCTCCCGACGTGGGTGCGGGGGTCGCTCACGCGCCGCCCACCTGCGTCACGAGCTTCGCGTCGACCGACACGCCGTTGACGGTGAGGCTCATCGAGCGGCCGTCGGAGCCCATCGTCACGGCCGAGACCGTGCCGGTGACCGGCTCCGACCCGCCCACGGGGACGTAGCTGACGGTCTTGCCGATCAGCGCCGCGCCCTGCGCGAGACGGCCGCTCAGGTTCATCGCCGCGGTGTCCTTGGCGAGGTTGGTGATCTGCTCGAGCTGCGAGAACTGCGCCATCTGGGCGACGAACTCGGTGTCCTTCATCGGCTCGAGCGGGTTCTGCCCCTTGATCTGGCTGGCCAGCAGCTTCAGGAACCCGTCGGACGAGAACATGTCCGTCTGCTCGGGCTTCCGGGTGGCCGACGGCTCCGTCGGGGCGTAGGTGCCCGTGACGGGCGGGATGGTGGTGTCCGCCATCGTCCCCTCCTAGGCGAGCAGGTCGAGGCCGCGGGTGTCGCCCGGGCCGGTTGTCGCGGCGACGGCGGCGGACGCCGGACCGGCGGCCTCCCCGGCGTCGGCGGTGGCCGCGCGGTGCGGGGCGACGCCGGAGCCCTGCGACGACGCGTACGCGTCGCGGCCGCCCTGGTGGGCGACGTCCAGATTCCCCATCGCGTAGCCCAGGTCGCCGAGGGCGGTGTCGAGGTCGCCCAGCGCCTGCTGCAGCAGCTTCGCGGCCTCCGGCCGGTCGGCGGTGATCTGGGCCTGCAGCACGCCGTCGGTCATCGTCACGCGGATGGTGAGGTGGCCGAGGTCTGGCGGCCGCAGGTTCACCAGCAGCTCCTTCCCGCCCTCCCGGACCGCCATGTGCACCCGCTGGCCGAGCTCCTTCGCGAGCTCGTGCGGGGTGGTGCCGCCGCCGTGCACGACCATGCCCGACAGCGCGTCGAGACGGCTCTGGT
>DASSBX010000446.1:0-9056 GCA_035698305.1 Miltoncostaeaceae bacterium
CTCGGCCGCTTCGGACGGCGGCGCAGTCGCGGACGCCTGCGGCATCGTGTCGACGTCGTCCGGCATGCCGTCGCCGTCGGTGTCGGGCGAGTGCGGATCCGTGCGCAGCTTGTCCTCCAGCAGGTCGGTGAGCCCGTCGCCGTCGGAATCGCGCTCGAGCTCGTCGAGCGGCAACTCGACGTACAGGTCGTCGGCCTCGCGCAGCGTCGCGAGCCCGACCGGTGGAAACGTCACGGACTCGGGATCCAGCTCGCGGACTGCGACCTCGACGCGGAGGCGGCGTCCTTCCAGGAGCGGCAGCTTCGAGTCGGGGCGGACGACGTAGGGCACGTACTCCTGCAGCCCCAGGTACGTCGCGGGCTCCCAGGCCCTGCCGCCGTCGTTCGACAGGTGCAGCCAGTACCCACCGCCCGACACTTCGCCGACGGGATCCACCGACTGCGATAGCGACAGGGCGGCGATGCGCTCGCCCTGCCGGTCGACGCGAACGACGTGGATGTCGTCGAGGCCCGGCACCGGCGTCGACGGATGATCCGCGTCGGTTTCGTTCCCGTCGCGGGCGCTTCGAAGCTCGGCCGGCAGGGGCTTCTCGGCCAGCGGCGCCCGCGCGGCGGCGAGGCCGGCGAGCCGCTCGGCCTCGGCGATGTGGCCGCCCTCGGGGACGACCACGTTCACCAGCCCCGCCAGCCGTGCCTCCTGCGCGTCGAGCTGCAGGCCCGTGAGCGTCAGGTACTTCATCCAGTGCAGGTTCACGTGCGCGCGCCCGCGCACGACCCCGATGCCGGGGATCAGGCCGACCGCCGTCTCCGGCATGCCGAAGCGGGCGGTCTCGTCGGCGACGACGATGTCGCAGACGAGCGTCAGCTCGCAGCCCCCGCCGAGGGCGTGCCCGTGCACCGCCGCCACCACCGGCGTCGGCGACGTCTCGACGGCGCGCAGCCCGTCGATCGCCTCGCCGACGTACGCCCGGCGCGCCGCCGCGTCCTCGAGCCCGCCGAACCCGGCGATGTCGCCGCCCACCGAGAAGCAGCGGCCCTCGCCGTGGATGACCGCGACGCGCACGGCCGGGTCGGCCGTCGCCGCCTCCATCGCCTCGCGCAGCTCGCCGAAGAAGGCGGGCGACATGGCGTTGAGCTTGTCGGGGCGGTCGATCGCGCACCACGCGATCGCGTCCCTGACCTCGTACCTCAGCATCGGTCCCCCTCGGTCACCACGCCGACTCCCCTCCATCGACGACGAGCGTCTGGCCCGTCACGAAGTCGGAGGCCCGCGACGCCAGGAACGCCACGGCGCCCTTCAGGTCGTCGGGGCCGCCGAGGCGCCGCAACGGGATGCGGTCGACGATCGCAGCCTCCCGGTCGCCGAGCACGTGCGACGACATGTCCGTGGGGAACCAGCCCGGCGCGAGGGCGTTGACCGTGATCCCGTGGCGCGCCCACTTGCAGGCCAGGTCGCGCGTGAGCGCGATGACGCCGCCCTTGCTCGCGCTGTAGGGCAGCGCGTCGACGATCTCCGCCGGGAACCCCCGGAACCCCGCGATCGACGCGACGTTGACGATGCGCCCGCCGCCCCCGTCGATCATCACGCGGCCCGCCGTGCGGCAGAACGTGAACACGCCCGTGAGGTTCACGTCGATCACCTTCTGCCACGCCTCCGGGGGCACCTCCTCGGGCGGCGCCCCCCAGGTGGCCCCGGCGTTGTTGACCAGCACGTCCAGACGGCCCAGCTCCTGCGTGGTGCGGCGCACCACCGCGTCGACCGCCTCCGGGTCGCGCGCGTCGCAGGCCACCCCCAGCGAGCGGACGCCGAGGCCGGCGATCGCGGCGGCGGCCTCCTCGCAGTTGTCGAGCTTGCGCGAGCAGACGACCACGTCCGCGCCCATCTCGGCGAGGGCGGTGGCCATCTGGCGCCCGATCCCCCGCCCGCCGCCGGTGACGATCGCCACGCGGCCGGACAGGTCGAAGAGGTCGGGCGTGCGCACCGGGCGGCGGACGTCTCAGACGCGCTGGATCAGGGTGCCCGTGCCGATGCCGCCGCCGCAGCACATCGTGACGAGCCCGTACTCGCCGTCCGAGCGCTCCAGCTCGTGCAGGAGCGTCGTCACCAGCCGGGCCCCGGTCGAGCCGAGGGGGTGGCCGAGGGCGATCGCGCCGCCGTTGACGTTCACGCGGTCCATGTCCGGGTCGAGCTCGCGGCGCCAGGCGCCGATGACCGACGAGAACGCCTCGTTGACCTCGATCAGGTCGATGTCGCCGATCGCCATGCCGTTGCGCTCGAGGATCCTGCGGGTGGCCGGGATGGGGCCGGTCAGCATCGTCACGGGGTCGACCCCGACCGTCGTCTGGTCGACGATGCGCGCCCGCGGACGCACGCCCAGCTCGTCGGCCTTCTCCCGCGACATCAACATGACGGCGGCGGCGCCGTCGGAGATCTGGGACGAGTTGCCGGCGGTGATCCGCCCGTCCTCGCGGAACACGGGCTTCAGGGCGGCGAGCGCCTCGATGCTCGTGTCGGCCCGGATCCCCTGGTCGGTCGTGACCGTCCCGCCGTCGACCGCGAACGGCACGATCTCGCGCTCGAAGCGGCCCTCGGCGGTGGCCGCCGCCGCCAGCTGGTGCGAGCGCAGGCTGATCTCGTCGAGCTCCTCGCGGGGCACGTCCCACTGGTCGGCGATCATCTCGGCGCTGATGCCCTGCGGCACCAGGTCGTACCGCTCCATCAGCGCCGGGGGGTACGGCGTGCCGACCTCGTCGGTCCAGCGCTGGCCCACGAGCATCGGGATGTGGCCGAGGTGCTCCACGCCGCCGCCGATGACGACGTCGTTGACGCCGGCGGCGATGAGCGCGGCGCCGAAGTTGATGCCCTGCTGGGACGAGCCGCACTGGCGGTCGACCGTGGTCGCGGGCGTCTCGAACGGCAGGCCGGCCTGCAGCCAGGCGTTGCGGCCGACGTTCATCGACTGCTCGCCGTACTGCTGCACGCACCCGCTGATGACGTCCTCGACGGCCTCTGCCGGGATGCCGGCGCGACGGATCACCTCGGCGTAGCAGACGCCCAGAAGCTCGTTGGCGTGGGTGTCGCGGTAGTACCCCTTCTCGGGGTGGCCGCGGCCGATCGGCGTCCGCACCGCTTCGACGATCACGACTTCGCGCGTCTGCATCCGGTCCTCCGGTCCCCACCCCGCGGCCCGCCCTGCGTCCGGGTCGAGCCGCCGTGCAGGCGTCAGTATTTCAAACGAACGGTTGGTTGAGAATAGCGCCCCCGGGCCGGTAGGTTCCGTCGGACGCAGGCGCCGTGCGCGACCGAGGAGAGCCGGTGCAGGAGATCCGCGCCCCGATCACCGGGAGCATGTGGAAGGTCTTCGTGAACGTCGGCGACGAGGTCAGCGACGGCGACGAGCTCATGCTGATCGAGTCGATGAAGCTCGAGATCCCGGTCGAGGCCGAGGACGACGGCACCGTGGCGCGCATCCACGTGGCCGAGGGCGACCCCGTGTCCGAGGGCCAGCTGCTCATCGAGGTGGACTGAACGCCGCCGGCGCCGGCTGACGTGGAGCCCATCGCCGTCGAGCCCTTCGAGGTGTCGGTGCCGGACGCGGTGCTCGACGACCTGCGCGAGCGCCTGGCGCGCACGCGGTGGCCGGCCGACGTCGGCAACGCCGACTGGCGCTACGGCGCCGAGCGCGGCTACCTCGAGGAGCTGGTGGCGCACTGGCGGGGGGCGTACGACTGGCGCGCCCACGAGCGCGCCATGAACGCGTACGCGCACCGACGCGCCCGGATCGACGGGGTCCCCGTCCACTTCCTCCACGCGCCGGGCGCCGGCCCCGCCCCGTTGCCGCTGATCCTGACCCACGGGTGGCCGTGGACGTTCTGGGACTTCCGCAAGGTCATCGGGCCGCTCAGCGACCCCGCCGCATCCGGCGGCGACCCCGCGGACGCGTTCGAGGTCGTGGTGCCGTCGCTGCCGGGGTTCGGCTTCTCGACCCCGCTCGGCGTGACCGGCGTCGATTTCACGCGCACGGCCGACCTCTGGGTGCGCCTGATGCGGGACGCCCTGGGCCACCGGCGCTTCGCCGCCGCGGGGGGCGACTGGGGGGCCCTCGTCAGCGCCCAGCTCGGCCACGCCCACGCGGAGAGCCTGGTGGGCGTGCACCTGAGCCTGGCGCTGCCGCTCGACCTCTTCCACGCGCCGCGCCCGGGATCGGAGGAGTACGCCGACGACGAGCAGGACCTGCTCGCGCGGACGCTCGAGACGCGCGACGTCCGCACGAGCCACGTCGCCGTCCAGGGCACCGACCCCCAGACGCTCGCCTACGCCCTGCACGACTCGCCGGTGGGCCTGTGCGCCTGGATCCTCGAGCGGCGGCGGGCCTGGAGCGACTGCGACGGCGACGTCGAGCGGCGGTTCTCGAAGGACGATCTGATCACGACGGCGATGCTCTACTGGGTCACCGAGAGCCTCGTGAGCTCGGCGCGCTTCTCCTGGGAGGCGTCCCACCGGCCCTGGGCGCCCGTCCACGACCGCACGCCGGTCGTGGAGGCCCCGACCGGGGTGGCGGTGTTCCCGCGGGAGCTGTCGCTGATGCCGCGGTCGTTCCTCGAGCGCTACTACGACCTGCGGCGGGTCACCCGCATGCCGGCCGGCGGGCACTTCGCCCCGATGGAGGAGCCGGAGCTCCTGGTGGAGGACCTGCGCGCCTTCTTCCGGCCGTTGCGTCAGCGCCGCGAGCCTTAGACTCCGAGCGTCCCGATCGGAATGACGGCAACCCCGTCCGAGCGCATGTAGCCGTACCCGCTGGGGACGATGACGCCGAGGCAGGCAGGCTCGCCGCACCGGGTGGTGTCGATCTGGCGCACGACGTTGCTCAGGTTGGTTGCGGCCTCGTCGATCTGGCCCTCGCCGAGTTTCACCTCGAAGGCTGCCCAGCGCCCGTCGCCGACCTCCACGATGGCGTCGATCTCGAGGCCGTTGCTGTCGCGGTATTGGAGGACGCGGGCGTCGTTCGCCTGGGCATAGACCCGCAGGTCGCGCACCACCAGGGACTCGAAGAGGAAGCCGAACAGGTTCAGGTCCGCGATGAGGCGCTCGGGCATGGCCCGCATCGCCGCAACCGCAAGAGACGGGTCGACGAAGTGTCGCTTTGCCGCCCGTCGCAGGCGGTACCGCGAGCGTAGATGTGGTGCCCAGGCAGGCTGATCCTCCACCACCATGAGGCGTGCAAGGGAATCCAGGTACGCGGCCGCGGTGTGCTCCTTCAGAGGCGGGCCTGAGGTAGGTGCATCGGCGGCGAGCGTCGAAGTGGCGGCGTAGGTGGCGACATTGCGCGCCAGGCTGGCCACGAGTTGCTCGACCCGGATCGGGTCTCTCCCCACGCCATCGACACGAGAGATGTCGGTTCGACAGACCTCGGCGAGGTAGTCGCGCACAGCCTCGAGCGCGGCCTCGAGCGAGCGCCCGCGGAAGCCAGGCCACCCTCCGCGGGCGAGATCTTCGGCGATGTCAGGGATGCGGAGGCCTGTATCGGCGGCGCGCGGGGGCTCTCCCGAAAGGAGCGAGGCGAGTGACACCTCAGCGCTGCTCCTTCCGAGCTCGGCCAGACTCATCGGGCGCATCAGCATGCGGCTGATACGCCCTGCTCCGGTGTGCCGAGTGTCGTCGTCGGGTGGGACGGCCGATCCGGTCAGGATGAACTGTCCGACGGCTCCGCGATGGTCCACCGCTCGCCGGACGTGGTTCCAGATGGCGGGCACGTGCTGCCACTCGTCGATCAGGAGTGGTGGGGCGTCGCCCAGGATGAGCGTCGGGTCGACCTGTGCGGCGCGACGGGCGCCGTCGTCGACGTCGAGCCTGACCTCGCTCTGCGCCAGCCGCCGCGCCGTCTCAGTCTTCCCGGAGGCCTTCGGACCTTCGATGAGCACGGCGCCATGAGCCTCGAGGCGGCGAGCCAGCTCGGCGTCGGCGATGCGCGGGGTGTAGGCGGGCACAGGAGGGGGCTGTCAAGGGCACTGATGCATAAAATGTAGCGGCAGATTAGCAGATTCTGAGGGGGCACGAAAGCAGACAAGTGAGGGGCATATCTGCAGAACTCGGGCTCGCTAGCGGGTCCCTCCGTAGTCGCGGAACCCGCGCCCGGTCTTGCGGCCGAGGTGCCCCGCGTTGACCCGCGAGCGCACGCCCGGCGGCACCAGGAAGCGCTCGCCGTAGTGCTCCACCAGCCCGTCGGCGACGTTCTGGAGCACGTCGAGGCCGCTCAGGTCGGCCGTGTCCAGCGGGCCGAGGGCGTGGTTGAACGCGAGCACGCAGGCCTTGTTGACGTCCTCCACGTCGGCGATCCCCTCCTCCACGATCCGGGCCGCCTCCACCATGAACAGGGCGATCAGCCGGGAGGTGACGAACCCCTGGGTGTCCTTCTTGCAGACGATCGTCTCCTTGCCGTACCGCGCCGCCAGGTCGAGGGCGGTCGCGAGCGTCTCGTCCGAGGTCTCGACGCCGCGCACGAGCTCGATCAGCCGCATCACCGGGGGCGGGTTGAACCAGTGGCTCCCGACCACCCGGTCGGGGCGGCCCGTGGCGGCCGCGAGGCGCGAGATGGAGAACTGGGAGGTGTTCGAGGCCAGCACCACGTCGTCCCGGCAGGCGGCGTCGAGCCGTCCGAGCACGTCGGCCTTCACGTCGAGCACCTCGACGACGGTCTCGATGACGTGGTCCGCGGTGGCCGCGGCCGCCTCCAGGTCGGTGGAGCCCTTGATGCGCGCGCGGGCCGCCGCCGCCGCGTCGGGCCCCTCGAGCGCCCCCGCCCTGACCGCGCGCTGGAGGCCCCGGTCGATGCGCTGCAGCCCTCGCTCCAGGGCCGCGTCGTCCGTCTCGACGACCGTCACCTGGAACCCGGCCTGCGCCACGACCTGGGCGATGCCGGATCCCATGGTCCCGCCCCCGCCCACCACCACCACGCGCTCGATTGGGATGACCGCCTCCCGGTCCGGGATCAGTAGGAGCGCGGCAGGCCGAGCCCCGCCGTCGCCACGTGGTTCAGGGCCAGCTCCCGCGCCACGGGCACGGTGCCCAGCAACCGCATGTACGTGAAGCGCTGGAGCATCATCGTGTCGTCGGTGTAGCCGCTGCCGCCGAAGCACTGCAGGGCGGCGTCGGCGGCCGCGAGCCCGGCGTCGCAGGCCGCGATCTTGGCGATGTTGGACTCGAGCCCCGCGGGGGCGCCGGCGTCGCAGAGGCGCGCGGCCCGCTGCACGAGCATCCAGGCGCCCTCGAGCGCCACCAGCGCCTCTGCCAGCGGGTGCTGCACGCCCTGGTGGGCGCCGATCGGGACGTCGAAGACCACCCGCTGCGACGCGTACCCGGCCGCGCGGGCCAGCGCCCAGCGGCCCACCCCGACGGCCTGGCTCGCCACGACGAGGCGCTCGGGGTTGAGCCCGTCGAAGAGCACGCGGCCGCCCTTGCCGCGCTCGCCCAGCACGGCGTCGTCCGGCACCCGCACGCCGTCGAGGAAGACGTGCCACTGGTCCTCGAAGAACGGCGCCGACATCCTCACGGGGTGGTGGGACACGCCCTCGCAGGGCAGCGGCAGCATCGCCAGCGTCAGCCCCCCGCGCTCGGGGTCGGCGGCGACGACGATCATCGCGTCGGACGACTCCAGGGCGGAGATGTACGTCTTCTGGCCGTCCAGCACCAGCCCATCGTCCGCGCCCGCCACGGCGGTGCGGAGCCGGTTGGCGTTGGAGCCCGCCTCGGGCTCCGTGAACGCGAAGCAGAACCGGGTGGTGCCGGCGGCGATGCCCGGGAGCCACCGCGCGCGCTGGGCGCCGGTGCCGTGACGGGAGATCACGCTCCCGGCGATCGCGGTCGCGATCACGAGCTTGGCGGCGGGGAAGCCGCCCGCGGCCAGGCGCTCGGAGGCCATGCAGAGCTCGAGGATCCCGCCGGCGCCGCCGTGCTCCTCCGGCAGCGAGAGGCCCGTGAGCCCGGCCGCGCTCAGGTCGTCCCACTGGGCGAGCGACGCCGAGTGGTCGTCGAAGCGCCGGTCGGCGTACCTGGCCCCGATCGAGAACGCGACCTCGGCGATCTCGCGCTGCTCGATGGTCGGCTCGTAGGGGTCGGCCTGGCTCAGTGAGGTCCGCTCCGGTGGCATCCGCGAACCGCGAACATAGGTGCTCGGACAGCCGTTTTCAACCAAACGATTGGTTGGTAGGTTGCCGACCATGGAGCCGCTCCGCCCCCTGACGGGGATCGTGGTCGTCAACCTCGGCATCAACCTGCCGGCCCCCGCCGCGGGCGCCCGACTCACCGAGCTGGGCGCGGACGTGGTCAAGGTGGAGCCGCCCGACGGCGACCCCCTCTGGCACAACGCCCCGGAGTGGTACGGCCGCCTCACCGCGGGGCAGGCGGTGGAGCGCCTCGACCTGAAGGACGCCGCCGGCCGGGCGCGCCTGGACGGCCACCTGGAGGGGGCGGACGTGCTCCTCACCTCCAGCCGCCCGGCCGCGCTCGAGCGGCTGGGCCTGGGATGGCCGGCCGTCGGCGGGCGCTTCCCGCGGCTGGTCCAGGTCGCGATCGTCGGCTACCCCCGCCCGCGCCAGGACGTCCCCGGCCACGACCTCACCTACCTGGCGCACCTCGGCCTGCTGTCCCCGCCCGCGCTGCCGCGGACGCTGATGGCCGACATCGCCGGCAGCGAGCGCGCCGTCTCGGCCACGGCCGGGCTGCTGCTGGCCCGCGAGCGCGGCGGCGGCCCGCGCTACGCCGAGGTCGCCCTCTCGGACGCCGCCGCCGCGTTCGCGGGCCCGTGGGAGTCGGGGCTGACCGGCCCCGGCGGGATGGTGGGCGGGGGCCTGGCGGCCTACGGCTTCTACGAGGCCGACGGCGGGTGGGTGGCGCTGGCCGCCATCGAGCCGCACTTCCAGCGGCGGCTCTGCGAGGAGCTCGGGATCCCCAGGGTCGACCGCGACGCCCTCGCGCGGGCGTTCCGGTCGCGGACGCCCGCCGAGTGGGAGGAGTGGGCCGACGCCCGCGGCCTGCCGCTCGCGGCGGTCGCCGGCGAC
>DASSBX010000447.1:0-8943 GCA_035698305.1 Miltoncostaeaceae bacterium
GCGGTGCGCCACGCGGACGCCGCCTCGGTGCGGGTGGCGCTGTCGCCGGGGGACGGCGGCGGCGTGGTGCTGGAGGTCGAGGACGACGGCCGGGGCATCGGCGACGCGGCGGGCGGCTCGGGCGGGATCCGCGGGATGCGCGAGCGGGCGCTGCTGGTGAACGGCCGGCTGGACGTCGGGCCGGGGCCGCGCGGCGGCACGCTCGTGCGCCTGGCGGTCCCGCCGGCCGCGCCGGAGGCCGGGCCCTGACCCCCGCCCGGGTCCTGCTGGCCGACGACCACGCCATGGTCCGCCAGGGCCTGCGGCTGGTGCTCGACGCCGAGCCCGACTTCACGGTGGTCGCCGAGGCGGGCGACGGCCTGGCCGCCCTGGACCGCGGGACGCGCGACGACATCGACCTGGCGGTGCTGGACGTCGCGATGCCCGGCATGACCGGGCTGCGGGTGGCCCGCGAGCTGGTGCGCCGCCGGCCGGCGCTTCGGGTGGTGATGCTGTCGATGTACGACCACGAGGAGTACGTGCTGGAGGCGCTGCGGTCGGGGGCGTCGGGCTACGTCCTGAAGTCGATGGCCGACCGCGACCTGGTGACCGCCTGCCGGGCGGCGATGGAGGGCGACGCGTTCCTGCAGCCGGGGGAGGGCGCCGCCCTGGTGCGGGCCCGCCTCGAGCGGGCCCCCGCGGACGTGCCGCCCTCCGCCGACCCGCTCACCCCGCGCGAGCGCGACGTGCTGAAGCTCATCGCCGAGGCGCACACCTCGAAGGAGATCGCCGAGGCCCTCGTGGTGAGCGTCAAGACGGTGGAGAGCCACCGCGCCAACATCCTGGCGAAGCTCGGCATGCGCGACCGGGTGGAGCTCACCCGGTACGCGATCCGGCGGGGGCTGGTCGAGCCGTAGCGCGCCCGCCCGGCCGCGGCCGGAAATGGGGCCGCGGCCCGATACCGCCCGGGGGAACCCTCCGCCACCGTGTGTGGTGTGAGACGGATGACGCTGATCGCGGTTGCACTGGGCCTCGTCGGCGGTGCCTGGGCGCTCGTCGTGGCCGCCGACGCCGGCATGGCCGCGGTCCCCCCCGCCGCCCTGGCGCTCGCCGGGGCCCTCGCGGCGCTTCGTCACCCGGCCACCGCGGTCGTGACGCTGCTGTTCGCCGGCTCGGCGGGCGTCCTCGTCGCGGGCACCGCGTGGATCGGGCCCGGGCTGCTGGTGTCGGCGGCGGGGCTCCTGATGCTGGCCGTCCTGCCCGACCCCTTCGCCGCGGAGCGCGCCCGCGAGCGCGAGGAGGTCCCACCGGCCCGGGGGGCGTAGGCTCGCCGTCCGGCGTGCGGGGGAGGGGGAGCGGATGCGGGCGGAGGAGTTGCGCGAGGCGCAGGCACCGCTGAAGGCGCGCTACCGGGACGACCCGGAGGCCGCCGTGGTGACGCTGCGCGCCCGGGCGTCCCTGGGCGAGGGCATCACGTGCAACGTGGACACCGGCCGCGCCCTGGCCGTCGCCGGCCTGCACCCGGCGACCGGCGGCAGCGGCGCGGAGCTCTGCTCGGGCGACATGCTGCTCGAGGCGCTCGCCGCGTGCGCCGGCGTCACGATGCGCGCCGTGTCCACGTCGATCGGCGTGCCCGTGCAGGGCACCGTCCACGCGGAGGGCGACCTCGACTTCCGCGGGACGCTCTCCGTCGACCGCGACGCCCCGGTGGGGTTCCGGGAGATCCGCCTGCGCTTCGACATCGACAGCGACGCCGACGACGAGGCCATCGCGAAGCTCATCGCCCTGACGGAGCGCTACTGCGTGGTGCTCCAGTCGCTGCGGGCGCCGTCGCCCGTCGTCACGGCCGGGCGCGGCGCCGGCTGACGGCTCCCGTCGTCAGGCGACCGCCGCGCCGATCCCCTCCAGGGCGGGCCGCAGCTCCCGCTCGAAGAAGCGGAAGAACCCCTCCTGGTCGGGCCCGATCTGGGTGACGTGCACGTGGGTGAAGCCGGCGTCCACGAACTGGCGGATCGACGCGACGTGCGTCTCGACGTCGGGGCCGCAGGGGATGAACGCCACGTCGTCCTCCGTGATGAGGTCGCGCAGCTGGTCGAAGTGCTCGGGGTCGCGCAGCTCCTGTGACAGGTCGCCGGGGGCGGCGGCGTTCGGCCAGATCTCCAGCACCCGCCGTCGCGCGGCCGCCTCGTCCGGCCCCCACAACAGCTTCGGGCCCCCGTAGACCGGCTTGCCGTCGCCGCCGGCGGCGCGGAACCGCTCCACCTGGCCGGCCGCGGGGGCGACGTCCCACAGCCCGTCGGCGATCCGCCCCGCCAGGTCGGCGGCCAGCGGGTTCGACGCGGCCAGCACGATCGGCGGCGGCGCGTCGGGGAGGGTGAACAGCCGCGCGTGCTCGACGGTGAAGTGCCGGCCGCGGTGGGTCACCATGTCGCCCGTCCAGAGCGCCCGGATCACCTCCACCGACTCCTGCAGCATGTCCAGGCGCACGTCCGGCGCCGGCCACCCGCGCCCCACGACGTGCTCGTTCAGGTTCTCCCCCGAGCCGAGCCCCAGGACGAACCGCCCGGGCATCATCGCCGCGGCAGTGGCGGCGCCCTGGGCGACGATGGCGGGGTGGTACCGCATCGTCGGGCACGTCACCGACGTCCCGACCTCCACGGTGCTCGTGGCGCGCGCGATCCCCCCGAGCACCGTCCACGCCAGCGGCGACTCGCCCTGCGCGTGCGACCACGGGTGGAAGTGGTCGGAGATGCACACGAAGTCGAACCCGGCCTGCTCGGCGCGCGCGGCCTGGTCGACCAGCGCGTCCGGCCCGTGCTCCTCGCTCGACAGCTGATAGCCCAGCGCGACCATGTGATCCCCCGTCCGTCGGTGTCCCCGGGGCGGGTACCCGCGTGCCCCGGCCGGCGAACGGCCGCCGGTCCGCGTCAGCCGCTGGTCGCGTCGAGCAACTGCAGCAGGTCGTGGGCGGCGAGCTCGACGGACTTGTGCCGCCACTCCGCCGCCCGGTACACGCATGCGATCAGCCCGGAGCGGTGGACGCGCCGGAAGTCGCCGCACACGAACGCGTACCGCGCCTTCGTCTCATCCGACGCCTCGTCGGTGAGGGCGATGAACCACGACGCGTAGTCGTCCCAGCCGTGCCGCTCCAGGTACGCGTTCTCGTCGTCGGCCGACGGCTGCGCCTCCCCCCAGTCGCTGCGCAGCACGTACTGGCGCGCCCGGATCCGCTCCTCGATGCGCGCAACCGACGCCGGGTTCACCGCGTACCGGGCCACGTCCTGATCCTTCCCGCGCCGCGACGTCCCCGAACGGGCGGGGACCGAGCTCAGCGGATGGTGATGGGCGCGACGACCCCGCGCGCGGCGCCGCCCCGCCTGGCGAGCGTCACCAGGCGGTACCCGCCCGGCGGGACATGGGGCAGCACGACCGAGCGGCCGGAGCGCACGAGCGGCCCCGCGATCGCACCGGGCGGCGGCCCGGCCGCCTGCAGCACCACCGGTCCGGCCGGCGCCGCGGGCCTGCGCCCGGGCAGGCGCAGGGCGATCCGGATCGTGCCGCCCGCCGGCGCGCTGAGCGGCGCGACCAGCGACGGCCCGCGCAGCAGCCGCCTCGTCGTGGCGCGCAGGCAGGCGAGGGTCGCGGCGACCGTGTCGCGGGTGCAGGGGACGCCGCTGCGGACCATCGGGACCACGTCGGCGCCCAGGGGCATGCCGACGGCGAAGCGGGGCGCGACGCCGGCGATGCGGCGCAGGGGGACGATCGTGTCGGGGGCCGGCGTGGGCGCCTCCGGGCCGATGACGTCGTTGCACCCCGGGACGACCCCGGTGCCCGCGCGGCCGCGCAGGTCGGCGGGGCGCAGATCCCCGGCGTGGCCCAGGTACGGCGCGCCGTGGTGCGACATCAGGACGGCGCAGGCCCCGTCCGCCCGCCCGCCGTCGGGGAGGGCCGAGGGGACCGTGGCCGCGGCGCCGGCGACGGCGAGGCCGGCGAGCGCCACGGCGGCACCCCTCAGGCGCGCTCCTCCAGCAGGTCGCGCCGGTCGTCCGGCACGAGGTCCGCGTAGTCGGGGTGGCGCCGGATCCACGCCGCGATGAACGGGCACTTGGGGACCGCCCGCATCCCGCGGGCGCGGATATCGTCGAGCGCGGACCGCGCCAGGGCGCCGCCCACCCCACGCCCCTCCAGCGTCACGTTGGTGTGCAGCAGGATCCGCTGGTCGCGGCGGTCCCGGTACTCGACCACCCCCGCCGGCTCGCCGTCGACGGTCGCCTCGTAGCGGTTGCGGTCCGGCGCGTCGGCGACCTTGGGGGATCCGTCCTGCACCCGGACGACATTACGGTGTCCGCGTGGCGGAGGACCGATTCGACGGCTGGATCGCGGGCGTGGGCGCCGCGTCGGGCCTGCGCGCGGTGCTCGGGCGGTGGTCGCGGTCGCCGCTCGGCGCCTTCGCCGACGTGATGGTGGAGACCGCCGCCGGACACCGCCTGCTGCTCGCGCCGAACGCGGAGGTGGCGGCCTACGTCGCCGCCACGTACCGCTTCGACGAGGTGCGCCTGGTGACCGTGCGAGTGCGGGTGGACGGGGAGTGGTGGCACGTCGCCGCCGGGCCGCTCGACCTGCGCTTCGCCGTCGGCGGCCGCCCCATTCTGGGGGCGCTGATGCGGGCGGTGCCGCGCCCCCTCGCCACCCGGCCGGGGTGGATCGGCGTCGCCGACGCCGCCGCCCGCCTGCTGCTCCCGGGCGTCCGGACCGTCGGCACCGCGGGCGGCGGGCGCCGCGAGCGCTACGCCGCCCTGGACATGCGGCGGATCACCGCCGCCGCCGTCGCCTGGGAGGGGCGGGACCAGGGGCCGTTGGCGCCCGTGACGCCCCCCGTGCGGTTCGGCTTCGGGTCGGTCCCCGCGGCCCCGTCGATGACCCGCGTCGTGACGTTCGTCGGGGAATCGCCGGATACGTGAATCCTGCGCCGTTCGGCTCGGCGCGAACGCAGTCTTCACGTGAATCCTATTGTTGATCCCCGACCGGCGAAGATCATTGATACGCCCTCATGCACGTGCCTAGGGTCGTGACCATCGCAACGAAGTCACGACTTCCGGGAGGGCATGTGCACGACGACCACGTCCGCGGTTCCGATCGCCGCGAATTCCTCACCCGTGCAGGGATGGCGGGCCTGGGCGCCACGGCCGTCGGCGGCCTGGTGGCCGAGCGCGCCCTCGGCCAGGGCAAGGCCAAGGGCAACGGCAGGGGCAGGCCCGCGTACGACCTGCCGGGCGAGGCCGGCCTCGGAGGCAACATCAGCACGTCGGTCTGGTACTGGATCAACGTGTCCGACCTGGACCGGGCGATCGAGTTCTACGAGAAGACCTGGCCGGTGAAGCGCGCCGAGGAGATGAACGGGCCCGCGCAGGCGTTCCCGAGCCTCGGCATCCGCAGGGGCCAGTTCAAGGCGCGCCTGATGCGCGACTCCCAGCCGTTCCAGGGCGCCGGCATCCTGCTGGTGCAGTGGCTCGACCCGACCCCGGTCGGCTCGCCCTACAAGGAGGCCAACCACATCGGCTGGTACCGCCAGCACGCCAGCGCCTCCCAGACCGGGCAGACGGCCCGCTACGAGGCGGCCCTCGCGGCCGGCGGCCGGCCCTACGGCGAGCCGAGCGCCATCGCGATCCGCGACGACCTGACGATCTACTCGTTCGCGTTCCGCGACCCGGACGGCACCACGCTGGAGTACGTCGGCCCGCTCGACCCCACGCCGGACGGCCCGCCCGACACCAACACGGGCCCGAACGTGAACTGCAGGGACATCCAGAAGTCCTTCAAGTTCTACAGCGGGGTGATGGGCTTCGACATGCAGATCCGGCTCAACCCCTCGCAGCCGCAGCCGGCCGCCAACGGCTCGCTGGGCGACACCATCCGCACCCCGAGTGGCGACATCTGGACCGGCCTGGTCGACTTCGACGCGGCGATCATGGTCCCGCGCGGCGACGGCCGGAACTCG
Source organism: Miltoncostaeaceae bacterium (assembly GCA_035698305.1). Taxonomy (GTDB): domain Bacteria; phylum Actinomycetota; class Thermoleophilia; order Miltoncostaeales; family Miltoncostaeaceae; genus Miltoncostaea. The sequence goes on from DASSBX010000447.1 coordinate 5,978, forward strand.
GTCGACCTGCTCGAGTGGCAGCTCCCCGGCGGCTACGGGAAGCCCTACGCGAGGTACAACAACCTCGGCGCGATGAACCTGGCCTGGGAGGTCAACAGCGTCCAGGTGGTCTACGAGAAGCTGCGGCGCCTGCTGAAGAACCCCGGGAAGACCCTGATGGGCCCCCCGGAGACCTGGGACCTCGGCGACTTCGGCACCCGCAAGGTCCTGAACATCAAGGATCCGGACGGGGTGTACCTCCAGTTCGTCGAGAAGGTCCAGAGCACCGACCCGACGCCGCTCGAAGTGCACTGATGTTCGACATCTCGCCCATCCAGATCATCATCGTCCTGGCCATCGCGCTGCTGATCTTCGGCCCGAAGCGCCTGCCGGAGATGGGCCGCAACCTCGGACGGGGGATACGGGACTTCAAGGGGGGGCTCACGGGGGAGGAGCCCTCCCCTCCGGCCGCCCCCGCGCCCGTCCAGGCGCCGGCGGAGGGTGACACCGCTCCGCGGGCCTGACCGTTTGCCCTCGCCCCGGCGCGCCCGTTAGCGTCGGGGCGAGGCTCCGGACCGGCCGAGGGGGGACGCGCGTGTCAACGAGGGGGGAACGGGTCCCCGTCGCGCCGACGATGGCGGAGTTCCGCGCGTTCGTCGCGGTCGCCGACGCGCTCCACTTCACGAAGGCGGCCCGCATGCTCGGCATCGCGCCGCCCTCGCTCTCCCAGACGGTGCGCCGGCTCGAGGACAAGCTCGGCGCGGTGCTGTTCGTGCGCACCCCCCGGACGGTGGCGCTCACCGCCGCCGGCGCCGAGTTGCTGCCGCGGGCGCGCGACATCCTGGTGCGCGTGGACGACGCGCAGAACGCCGTCAACGCGGGCGTGCTCGCGGACACGGGGCGCCTGGTGGTGGGGATCTCCTCCAACGGCTTCGCGGAGATGACGGCGCCGATCCTCCAGGCCTACCGCCGGGCCCACCCCGGCGTCCGGGTGGAGTTGCGGGACGTGACCGAGCAGCCCGACGCCCTGACCTCCGGCGCGATCGACGTCGCGCTGGTGCGGCCGCCGGTGCCGGCGGAGGGCGACGAGCGGGTGCGGTTCGAGGAGGTGGTGGACGAGCCGCGGGTGGCGTTCCTGCCCGCCGGCCACCGCCTCGCGGGCGAGGAGGCGGTCAGCGTCCACGACCTCCGCGACGAGGCCTGGGTGGAGGTCGGACCGGGCCTCGGGCACATCACCGACTTCTGGGCCGCGACGGACGCGCTCGGCGGCCTGCGGCCCCGGATGGGGGACGGTGCGTTCAGCGTCGCCGGGGTGCTCCAGGCGGTCGCCTACCTGGAGAACGTGATCACGTCCATCCCGTCGGTGCTGCGGTTCTTCCACGTGCCGGGCATCGCGATGGTGCCGCTCGCCGACGTCGCCCCGGCGACCATGGCGGTGATGACCCGCGCCGACGACGCGCGCCCCGTCGTCGCGGATCTCGTGGCCGCGGTCCACGCCGTCGCCGCCCGCGCGCCCGACGCGGTGCCCGGCGCCCGTTACCTGCCGGAGGTCGTCCCCGCCTGACCGCCCCGCCCGGGGCGCATCGGCTCCGGGTGGTCGGGCAGCGCGATCGTGCGGCCCGGGCCGATCCGGTGCCCCAGGAACGCGGGGCGCCCGGCGGCGCTGAACATGAGCGGCAGCACGTCCGCGGCGCCCAGCACGCCCAGGTCGCCGGCCCGGGCGTGGGACTCGCCGAGGGCCGCCACCGCGTCCGGCCGCACCGCGCCGCCGGCGATCGCGACGGGCGTGGGGGCGCCGGTGTGCAGCACCGCCCCCGTCGAGGGGGTGGCGTGGTCGCCCGTCACGGCGACCACCGCGCGGTCCGCCAGGGGCAGCAGCCCGGCCAGCCCGGCGTCGAGGGCCTCCAGGGCGTCGCGCTTCGCGTACGGGTCCTTCGTGTGGCCGGCCTCGTCGGTCGCCTTGGTGTGGACGTGCACGAAGCGCGCGCCGTCGCCGATCAGCGCCTCCGCCGCGGCGACCCGCTCCCGCATCTCCGCCGCCAGGTCGGCGCGCGACGGCACGCCGGCGTCCCGCAGCCCCAGCAGCCGGGCGAGCCCCCGGTAGAGGCCGCTGCTGGTCACCATCCCGCCGGCCACGCCCGCCACCTCGCCGAACGACGGCAGGGGCCCCCGCACGCCCGCCCACTTGGTGGTGAGCAGGTCGAGCGGCGCCATCTCCCGGTCCGCCCGGGCCCGGTTGACCGGCGACGCCGCCAGCGCCTCCCGGGCCGCCAGCAGGAACGCCGTGAGGTCGGCGGCCAGCGCCGCGCCCTCCGGCGACGTCGCCGCCGGCCGCAGCCACGGGTGCAGGGCCTCGAAGAACGGGTCGGAGTCGGAGACGTCCCCCCGGGCGTGGGCGGGGAACCGCAGCAACGCCTCCCCCGGCCGGCCCAGGTCGTCCAAATGAACATCGAGGCGTCGTCCGATTGAACGAAGGCCGTCCAGCAGCGCCGCCGCGTCGGCGGCGTCGTCGCGTCCCGCCCGGCCGGTGACGCGGACGACGTCGCCGTCGAGGCGCGACGTCCGCAGGGCGGCGTGCATCACGGCGACGCCCTCCGGGACCTCCAGCCCGGCGCCGAGGCCCTCCAGCACGGCGCGCCCCGGGAACGGCCGCTCCGCGTAGCCGAGCAGCGCCCAGTGGGCCAGCTCCGACGAGGGGGCCCGCCCGGGGCCCAGGGGGACGTGCCATCCGCCGGCGCCGCGGCGGGCGAGCTCGTCGAGCACCGGGGTGCGGGCCGCCTCGCACGGGGTGCGGCCCCCCAGCTCGGGGACGGGGCGGTCGCCCAGGCCGTCCAGGATCACGAGGACCGCCGGAAGGCGGTCGCCGGCCGTCACAGCACGACGCCACGGGCGCGCCGGCGCGCCAGCATCGCCCGCAGCGGCGCCACCGTCGCCGGCGGCACCAGCGGCTCCCAGTCGCCCCCCTCGCGCATCGCCGCACGGATCGC
>DASSBX010000448.1:0-3116 GCA_035698305.1 Miltoncostaeaceae bacterium
CCGCCCAGGTCAGCCCGCTCTCCTCCTTCGCCGCGCGGATCGCCTCGGTCGCCTGCTCGCGTGTCATTGCGCGCCCCTTCGCCGACGGATGTCCGGGGCGCGGTGATGCGCCCCGGACGATCCTCCCCCTCGCCGGCGGTCCCGCCAACCCCGCGGCGGCGATCGCCGTCACGACTCGCGGTCGCGAGCCTTCCCGGTGTCGCGCAGCGAGCCGGCGTGGGCCCGCGCCGACGGGTCGCGGCGCGAGCTGATGATCGACGTGACCACCGTCACGGCCAGGATCCCCACGATCACGAGCAGCGACGTGGCCGTCTCGATCTCCGGGATCGCGTCGTTCTGCAGGTGGCCGAAGTGCAGCAGCAGCTTCACCCCGATGAAGGCGAGGATCAGCGACAGGCCGGCGGCGAGGTGCACGAGGCGGTCGAGCAGGCCCGTGACCAGGAAGTAGAGGGCGCGCAGGCCGAGCAGCGCGAACGCGTTGGCGGTGAACACGATGAAGGCGTCCTGGGTGACGCCGAACACCGCCGGGATCGAGTCGAGCGCGAACAGCAGGTCGGTGCCGGCGATCGCCACGAACACCAGGAACAGCGGGGTGGCGACGCGCCGGCCCGCCTCCCTGGTGAACATGCGGCCGCCGGCGTAGTCCTCCGTGAACGGCATCACCCTGCGCACGCCGCGCACCAGGACGTTGTGCTCGACGTCGGGGTCCTGGTCGCGGTGGCGGAACAGCTGGACCGCGGTCCCCAGCAGCAGCAGCCCGAACACCGCGAACATGAACGAGAAGTTCGCGATGAGCGCCGCGCCGACCGCGATGAACACGGCGCGCAGGGCGAGCGCGACGAGGATCCCGAAGGTCAGGACGCGCTGCTGGTACTCGGCCGGCACCGCGAACGTCGTCATGATCACCACGAAGACGAACAGGTTGTCGACGGACAGGCTCTTCTCGACGATGTAGCCGGCGAAGTACTCGGTGCCGGAGTCCCACCCCCCGACGACGCCGACGACGACGCCGAACGCGACCGCCACGCCGACGTAGAACAGCGAGGCGAGGACGGCCTCGCGGAAGCCGACGACGTGCGCGTGGCCCGGCCGCGAGACGAACAGGTCGAGCATGAACAGCGCGGCGATGACGGCCAGCGTGGCCGCCCAGGCCACCGTCATGCGGTCGCCCGTGCGGCGCGAGCCGCCCGCGGGCCGGCCGCCGCCGCCCCGCCGCCGGTCCGCCGCGGCGCGTGCATGGAGATGCCCACCATCTGAGGCACGGGCCTACCCGGACGGCCCGCGGCCGACACGGACGCGCCGGTTGGACTTCTCGCGGGCGGGGTACGGCGAGGCCGTGGGCGAGCTTCCCCAGGGGATCGACCGGGACCGGCACGTCGAGCTCCGCGGGCGGACGCGGGAGCCCTGGGTGCGTCGCATCGTCCTCGCCGTCATCGTCGCGTTCCTGGGGCTGGGCCTGGCGAGCGTCTTCGGGCAGCGCGCCACCACCAGCTCCGCCTCGGGGCCGGCCGCGTTCCTGACCGTGGAGGCGCCGGCCGAGGTGCGCGGCGGGCTGCTGGCGCAGGGGCTCATCCGCGTGGAGGCGCGGCGCCGGATCGCCAAGCCCCGGCTGGTGCTCTCCAGGGGCTGGATCGAGGGGATCACCATCAACACGATCATCCCGGAGGCGGCCGACCAGGAGGACGGCGGCGACCACCTGACGCTTGCGTACGGCGAGCTGCCGGCGGGCGACACCCTCACCGTCCGGATCCAGTTCCAGGTGAACCCGACGACGGTCCACACCGAGCCACAGGACGTGGAGCTGCGCGACGGGGACGTCCCCCTCGCCCGGGTCTCGCGCCGGCTCACCGTGTTCCCGTAGGCCAGGAGGAGCGGTCCCATGGACATCGTGCTTCGCGCGGCGGCCACGTTCGCGCTGCTCTACATCATCACCCGGGTCGTCGGCCGGCGCGAGCTGGGCGAGATGGAGCCCTTCGACCTCATCCTGCTCGTCGTGGTCGGCGACCTGATCCAGCAGGGCGTCACCCAGAGCGACTACTCGTTCACGGGAGCCGCCCTGGCGGTCGCCACGATGGCCGTGCTGACGGTCGCGCTCTCCTACCTCTCGTTCCGCTTCAAGCGGCTGCGGCCCATCCTCGACGGCGAGCCGCTGGTGCTCGTGCACGAGGGCAGACCCATCGAGCGCAACCTCCGGCGCGAGCGAATCACGCTGGAGGAGCTGGAGTCGGAGGCGCGCATGCAGCAGGTCGCGCGACTCGACGACGTGGAGGTGGCGGTGCTCGAGCCGAGCGGCAAGATCAGCATCATCCCCCGCAAGGGCGGGTAGCCCCGGGCGGCGGCACCGGACGCATACGCCCGCGATAGGGCGCACCGCCTACGCTTCGGATGTGCGCGTGCTGATCGTGGAGGACGAGCCCTACCTGGCCGACGCCGTCCGCGATGGCCTGCGGCGCGCGGCGATCGCCGCCGACGTCGCCGGCGACGGCGACTCGGCGCTGGGCCTGCTCAGCGTCAACTCCTACGACCTCGCCATCCTCGACCGCGACATCCCCGGCCCCTCCGGGGACGAGGTCGCCCGGCACATCGTCGCCTCCGGCAGCGGCATCCCGATCCTGATGCTCACCGCCGCCGACCGGATCGACGACAAGGCGTCCGGGTTCGGGCTCGGCGCCGACGACTACCTGACCAAACCGTTCGACCTCCGCGAACTGGTACTGCGGCTGCGGGCACTCGACCGCAGGCGGGCACACGCCCGGCCACCGGTCCGCGAGCTCGCGGGCCTGCGGCTGGACGCCTTCCGCCGCGAGGTCTACCGCGACGGGCACTACGTCGCGCTCACCCGCAAGCAGTTCGCCGTCCTCGAAGTCCTCGTCGCCGCCGAGGGCGGGGTGGTCAGCGCCGAGGAACTGCTCGCGCGCGCGTGGGACGAGAACGCCGACCCCTTCACCAACGCCGTGCGCATCACCGTTTCCGCACTGCGCAAACGGCTCGGCGAGCCGTGGCTGATCGTCACGGTGCCCGGTGTCGGCTACCGGATCGACGCCGGTGGCTAGGCGCCCGGGGCTCAGCGCCCGGTGGAAACTCGCGATCAGCTACGCCGGGTTCCTCATGCTCGC
>DASSBX010000449.1:0-9939 GCA_035698305.1 Miltoncostaeaceae bacterium
GGGGCAACCCAGGGGCGAAATGTTCCGGGACGTGGCCGCCTCCCGATCCTCATCGACCGCACCACGGGCCCCGCGGGCGCCCGCGAGGGGCCGGCCCGCGAGCGGTCCCGCCGCGCGACCCGAGCGCCTGCTGACCGCCACCGTGCTGGCGCTCGTGTGCTTCGGCCTGGTGATGGTGTTCTCCACGTCGAGCGCCACCGCGCTGCTCAACGACGGCGATCCCCTCGGGCTCGCCGTGCGCCAGGGCGCGTACGCGCTGGTTGGGCTCGGCGCCTACGCCGTGATCGTCCGCATGCAGCCGGAGAGCATCCGGCGGCTCGCCCGCCCGGCCGTCGCGATCTCGGCGTTCCTGCTGCTGGTGGTGCTGGTGCCGTCGATCGGTGTCGCCGTCAACGGGTCGCGCCGCTGGATCTCGCTCGGCGGCATCGGCCAGCTGCAGCCCTCCGAGGTCGCCAAGCTGGCCCTGGCGCTGTGGATGGCGGGCTACATCGCGGCGAACGCGGGACGCCTGCGCACGCCCGCGGGCCTCGCGCCGCCCCTCATCGTGACCGGCGTCCTGGGGCTGCTGATCCTGGTCGAGCCGGACATGGGCACCGCCAGCTCGCTGTGCGCCGTCGCCCTGGCGATGCTGGTCGTCGCCGGCGCCCGGATGCGCCACATCGGGGCGGTGGTGGGCAGCCTCGCCCTCCTGGCGACGATCGCGATGCTGGCCGAGCCCTACCGGCGGGAGCGCTTCTTCACGTTCCTCGACCCCTGGGCCGACCCCAACGGCTCCGGCTTCCAGAGCGTGCAGGCGCAGGTGGCGATCGGCACCGGCGGGCTCCACGGCGTGGGCCTGGGCGACGGGGTCCAGAAGGCGTTCTACCTGCCGGAGGCCCACACCGACATGATCCTCGCCACGGTCGGCGAGGAGCTCGGCCTGATCGGCGTCCTGGCGGTGCTCGCGGGCTTCGCCCTGTTCGCCCTGGCGGGCTACCGGATCGCGATCGGCGCGCGCGACGCGCACGACCAGGCGCTGGCCGCCGGCCTGACCACGCTCGTGGTGATGCAGGCCGCCATCAACGTCGGCGCCGTGGTCGGCGTGCTCCCGGTCACGGGCGTCCCGCTACCCTTCGTGTCGTTCGGGGGGAGCTCCCTCATCGTCCTCCTCGCCGTCTCGGGGCTACTTGTCAACATCGGACGCCGATCGCACCGCCGTGCCGTCCCCGCCCTCCGCCCGGTCCGTCAGGGTGACGATCGCGGCCGGGGGGACGGGGGGACACGTGATGCCGGCGCTCGCGGTCGCCGACGCGCTGCGGGCGCGGGGGGCTGACGTCTCGTTCATCGGCGTCCGCGGGACCGGGGCGTCGGGCGTGGTGCGCGACGCCGGGTACCGGGAGGACGCGATCCCGCTCCGCGGCTTCGCCCGCACGCTGACGATCCGCAACCTCTGGACCGTCTGGCTCGCCGTCCTCGCGACGCCGCGGGCCGCGAGCCTGCTGGTGCGCCGCCGCGCCGACGTCGCGGTGGGCGGCGGCGGCTACGTCGCCGGGCCGGTCGCGCTCGCCGCGCGGCTCACCCGCCGGCCGGTGCTGCTGATGGAGGCCGACTCGCACCTGGGGATGGCGAACCGGCTGGCCGCCCCGCTCGCGAAGCGCGTGACCCTGGCGTTCCCGCTCGCCGGCCGGCAGGGGGGCCGCTACCTGGTGACCGGGCGTCCCGTGGGCCGTGGCGTGGTGGAGGCCACCAAGACCACGGGGCGCCGCGCGTTCGGGATCCTGCAGAGCGCCACCGTCGTGCTGGTGGTGGGCGGCAGCCAGGGGGCGCGGAGCCTCAACCAGGCCGCGGTCGGGGCGTTCGGCGACGCGACGATGGAGGTCATCCACGTCGCGGGCCCGAGGCAGCTCGAGGAGACCCGCCGGATGCTCGACGGCCGCGGGGGCGACCGCTACCGGCTCGTCGGCTGGCTCGACAACCTGCCGGAGGCGGTGGCGGCCGCCGACCTGGTGGTGTCGCGGTCGGGCGGCTCCGTGTTCGAGCTCGCCGCGATCGGGCGCCCGTCGATCCTGGTGCCCTACCCGCACGCGACGGGCGACCACCAGGCCAAGAACGCCAAGTGGCTGTCGGACGCCGGCGCCGCGGTGGTGGTGCCCGACGGCGACCTGACCGCCGAGACGCTCCGCGGCCTGGTCGGCGCGCTGCTCTCCGATCCCCGCCGCCTGGAGGCGATGGCCGAGGCCGCCCGCGCCGTCGGCCGCCCCGACGCCGCCGACCGGGTGGCCGACGAGGTCCTGGCGATCGCGCGCGGCGGGCGCAGGCGGTGGACGCGGCGCCGGATCCCCCGCCTGCGGATGCCGTGGCGGCGCCGATAGGGGCTCCGCGCCCGATCCACATGGTGGGGATCGGCGGCGCGGGGATGAGCGGGCTCGCGCGGCTGGCCCGGGCGGCGGGGTACGCGGTGGGCGGCACCGATCGCGCCGAGTCGGCGACGCTTGCGGCGCTGCGGGCGGAGGGGGTGGACGCCCGCGCCGGGCACGACGCCGACGCCGTCGCCCCCGACGCGGCGGCCGTCGTGGTCTCCACCGCCATCGCCGCGGACAACCCGGAGCTGGCCGAGGCCCGCCGCCGCGGGCTGCCCGTGCTGCACCGCTCGGAGCTCCTGGCCGAGCTCATGGCCGGCCGCCGCGGCCTGGCCGTCGCCGGCGCCCACGGCAAGTCGACCACCAGCGCGATGCTGCTGAGCGCGCTCGGCGACGCGTCGGCCTGCGTCGGCGCGACCGTGGCCGGTGGCGGCGGCACCGGGGCGGTGTGGGGCGACGGCCCCTGGTTCGTGGCGGAGGCCGACGAGAGCGACCGCTCGCTGCTGAACCTGCGGCCCGAGGCCGCGATCCTGCTGAACGTGGACCACGACCACCACGCCACCTACGGGTCGCTGGCCGAGGTGCAGGAGGTGTTCCGCACGTTCGTGGCGGCGCTGCCGCCCGAGGGCATGCTCGTGGTGGGTCCCGACGAGAGGGCCCGCGCGTGCGCCGAGGCGGCGGCCTGTCGCGTGCGCCTGGTGGGCGACGTCCCCGGCGCGTTCGCGCGGGTCGAGCGCACCCCGGGCCGCCCCGGCTTCGAGCTGCTGCTGCCCGGGGGGCTACGCGAGCCCGTGCCGCTGCCGCTGACCGGCGAGCACAACGCCACCAACGCCGCGTGCGCGCTGGCGCTGGCCGAGTGGTGCGGCGTGCCGCTCGCCCGGGCCGCCGCCCGGCTCGAGGGGTTCACGGGCGTCGGACGCCGCATGGAGTCGCGCGGGTCGGCCGGCGGCGTGGAGGTGGTCGACGACTACGCGCACCACCCCGCCGAGATCCGGGCGACGCTCCAGGCCGCCCGCGAGCGCGGCCCGGGGCGGGTGGTGGTGGTGTTCCAGCCGCACCTGCCGTCGCGCACGCGGGCCCTCGGCCCCGAGCTGGCCGAGGCGCTCGGCGCCGCCGACGTGGCGATCGTCACCGAGATCTACCTCGCCCGCGAGCCCGCCGACCCCGCCGTGAGCGGCCGCGGCGTGGCGGCGGCGGTCCCCGCGCCCGCCCGCGCCGTCTTCGCGCCGACCCTCGCCGACGCCGCCGATGCCGCCCTGGCCGAGGCCCGCCCGGGCGACCTGCTCATCACGATGGGCGCGGGCGACGTGACCGGGCTGGGGCAGGAGTTGGTGCGGCGCCTCGGAACACCCTCAGGAGATGCCGGCCCTGGCACCGAACCGCCCCCGACCTGAGATCGCGACCGACGCGCCGCTCGCCCCGCTGACGACGATCCGGGTGGGCGGCACCGCCGACCACCTCGCCAAGGTCGCCTCCTTCGCCGGCGTCGTGGGCGCCCTCGCGTGGGCGCGCGACGAGGGCGTGCCCGTCGCGGTGGTGGGTCGCGGATCCAACCTGATCGTCTCCGACGAGGGGTTCCGCGGGCTGGTGCTGCGCCTGACGGGGCGGCTCACCGCCATCTCGGTCCGGGGCGACGACGTCTGGTGCGGCGGCGGCGCCTCGCTGCCGCGGGCGGTGCAGCGCGCCGCAGCGAACGGGCTGGAGGGGCTCGAGTGGGGAGCGAGCATCCCGGGCACGGTGGGGGGCGCGGTCGCGATGAACGCCGGCGCCCACGCCGGCGACCTGGCCCAGGTGCTCCGTTGGGCGGTGATCTGCGGCCCCGAGGGACGGCGCCGGGTGGGCCCCGGCGACCTCGACCTGCGCTACCGCCACTCGGCCGTGCGGCCGGGCGAGGTGGTCGCCGCCGCCGGCTTCGCGCTGCGCCGGGGCGACCCCGAGGCCATCGGCGGCCGCCTCGCCGAGTTCCGGGCCCACCGGCGCGCCACCCAGCCGCAGCGGGTGCGGACCTTCGGCTCGGTGTTCACCAACCCCGAGGGCGACTCGGCCGGGCGCCTGCTGGAGGCCGCGGGCTGCAAGGGCCTGGCCGTCGGCGGGGCGCGTTTCTCGCCCGTCCACGCGAACTTCATCGAGGCGTCGCCCGGCAGCCGGGCCGCCGACGTGCTGGCGCTCATGGCCGAGGGCCGCCGCCGCGTGGAGGCCGCGGGCGGCCCGCGCCTGGAGCCTGAGGTGCGGTACCTCCATCCGGAGCGCGGGATCATCCGCGCCCCCCTGGGGGACGGGTGAGCACCCGCGCCCCGCGCCCGCCCGCCGGCGCGCGGCCGCGGCCACGGCGGGCGACCCACCCGGCGGTGGAGCAGCGACGCCGCGAGGTCGCCCGGGCCCGCGGCCGGCGCCGCCGCTCCGCCGCGCTGCTCGCGATGGGCACGGCCGCCGTCGTGCTGCTCCTCTACTGGCTCGCCACGGGGCCGCTGCTCGCCACCTCCGGCGTGTCGGTGAGCGGCTACGACCGCCCCGACCGCGCCGACCTGGTCGCCGCCGTGACGAGGGCCGCCGGCGAGGGCACCATCATCGCGCCCGCCACGGGCGACGTGGTGGCCACGGCCGAGCGGTTCCCCTGGGTCGCGTCGGTGTCGACGTCGCGCGACTGGCCGCGCGGGATGGCCGTGCACATCAGGCAGGCCACCCCCGCCGCGGTCGCGAGCTTCGGCGACCAGGCCGTGCTGGTGAGCGAGGCGGGCCGGGTGCTGGGCCCCCGCGAGGGCAAGCCCGGCGTGGGCTGGCTGCGGCTCGAGGTGGCCCCGCCGCCCCCCGGCGCCGACGTCCCCTACGGGGCCCGCCCGGCGCTCGCGTTCATCGCCGGCGCCGACCCCGAGGTGGGGGCCAGGGTGCGGGCGCTGCGGGTCGGCGCCGACGGCACGTGGGTGGGCCGCCTGACCGGCGGCCCCGACCTGCGGCTGGGGTCCGGCGAGCGCATGGCCGCGAAGGCCGCGGCCCTCGCGCTGGTGCTGGACGACCTGAGCGCGGAGGACGAGGAGGCGGCGGCGTACATCGACCTGTCGTCGCCCGAGCGGCCGGCCGTCGGGACGGGGGCGGCGACGGACGCCGGAGGGGCGGAAACCACCCTCCAGTGAAGGTCGAGAGTTGTCACCTCTGCGGGTGAAAAGTCTCGACTCACACATGAGATGTGCTTGACACGTCCGGATGGCCGATCTAGTTTCCAGGCTGGCGTAGCAGTGCCTGAGCCGGTTCATGAGTCGGCGAATCGGGCTCGCGCCAGCCTCGACCCCAGGTTGAGGTCGTCCTGAATCACCGCATGAGAAGTGCGATCGGGGGATATTCGGTGGAGACGAGCAACTACCTGGCGGTCATCAAGGTCGTGGGCGTCGGCGGCGGTGGCACCAACGCCGTCAACCGGATGATCGACGCGGGCGTCCGCGGCGTGGAGTTCATCGCCGTCAACACGGACGCGCAGGCGCTGTCGATGTGCGATGCCGACGTCAAGATCCACATCGGCGGCACGATCACGAAAGGGCTCGGCGCGGGCGCCGACCCGCGGGTCGGCCGCGACGCCGCGGAGGAGAGCCGGGAGGAGCTGAAGGAGGCGGTCCGCGGCGCCGACATGGTCTTCGTCACCGCAGGCGAGGGCGGCGGCACCGGCACCGGCGCGGCGCCGGTCATCGCGCAGATCGCGCGGGAGCAGGGCGCCCTGACGGTGGGCGTCGTCACCCGGCCGTTCATGTTCGAGGGGGCGCAGCGCACCCGGCGGGCCGAGGACGGCATCGCCGAGCTCCAGAAGCAGGTCGACTCGGTGATCGTGATCCCGAACGAGCGCCTCATCCAGGTGGTGGAGCGCCGGACGTCGATCATCGACGCCTTCCGGATGGCCGACGACGTCCTGCGCCAGGGCGTCCAGGGCATCACCGACCTGATCACCGTCCCCGGGCTGATCAACCTCGACTTCGCCGACGTCCGCACGATCATGCAGGACGCCGGGGCGTCGCTGATGGGCATCGGCACCGCGTCCGGCGAGAACCGGGCGGGCGAGGCGGCGAAGGCGGCGATCTCGTCGCCGCTGCTCGAGACGACCGTCTCGGGCGCCACGGGCGTGCTGCTCAACATCACCGGCGGCCCCGACCTCGGCCTGTTCGAGATCGACGAGGCGGCGGGGATCATCCGCCAGGCCGCCCACGACGACTGCAACGTCATCTTCGGCGCGGTCATCGACGAGAACGCCGGCGACATGATCCGCGTCACGGTCATCGCCACCGGCTTCGAGGGCGGCGAGATGCCGCAGAGCGACGCCGACGCCCCCCGCTACGGCCGCCGCGACCGGGCCGAGCGATCGTCCTCCGAGTCCTCCCAGGCCCCGGCGCCCCCCCGCCGCCGCGAGCCGGCGGAGACCTCGCGGCCGACGATCACCCTGGAGCAGTCGGAGCGCAAGGGGTTCGAGATCCCCGACGACGCGCTCGAGATCCCCGACTTCCTGAAGTAGCCGCGCGCGGCGCGGGGGCCCCGACGGCCCCCCGCGCCCCGCGGGGTCACTTGCGCTTCGCCTTGGCGGCCGGCTTCCTGGCCGCGGTCTTCCGCGTCGTCTTCTTGGACGCCGGGCGGTCGGCGTTCGGCGTCGACGCCACCTGGCCCGTGGGGATCTCGGGAAGCCCCGCCTGCGCGCGCAGCCGCTGCGCGATCTCCGCGATCTCCTCCGGCGCGTAGTCGGAGGCGAACACCGCCGGCTCGTCGGGGAGGTCGTGGGCCGGGGCGCCCTCCGGCGGCTCGTCGACCACCACGAGCTCGTCGCCCGTCTCGGGGTGCGGGCCGCGCCACACGGCCGCGAGCTCGTGGAAGTCGGAGGGCGAGAAGCGGTAGAGCCGCGTGTGGTCGCCGCGCTCGATGTGCGGCCGCGACTCCGGGATCTTGTCCGTGGGGATCCGCGGCGTCGGGAACATCCTGGAGAGGTCGGCGCCGGTCAGCAGCTCCAGCGCCCGGGCGTACGCGACCTGGTGCACCCCGCCTCGCACCAGCAGGTATCCGGTGAGCGCCCGGGCCGCCGGGTGGTCGCACATCTCGTAGACCTTCAGCTTGTTGTTCCGCGCGCCCGTCTCGAGGAAGAAGTTGTGGGTCAGGTCCTCGACGAGGTCGCCCGTGGCGTTGACGTAGTCGCCGGTCCACGGCCGGCCCATGCCGTCGTAGGGCAGCGCGCCGAGGCCGCCCTTCATGAAGTGGTAGGCGTACCGCGCGTCGTGCATCGGGGCGAGCGCCTGGTCGGGCGCGCGGGAATCCACGCCGGCGGCGCCGGTGAGCATGGTGTTGATCGTCGCGGCGACCAGCTCGATGTGGGCGTACTCCTCGGCGGCGATGTTGGCGATCAGGTCGTAGAACGGCCGCGCCTTCTGCCGGCCGCGGAAGTTGAAGCTCTGGAACGTGTAGTTCATGAGCGTCGACATCTCGCCGAAGCGCCCGCCCATGAGCTCCTGGACGGCGGCGGCGCCGTTCGGGTCGGGGTCGGACGGCGGGGGCAGCTCGATCAGGAGCCGGTCGATGCGGTGGATCATGGGGCGCGCTCCTCTCCTCGGGTGCGCGGGCCGTACCCGGCCACGAGCCCGGTACACGCGCCTCAGGCCCCCCGCAGCACCCGGGCCGCGAGCAGGGCCGTGGCGTTCAGGGCGCGCGAGCGGCCGTCGTTGGCGACGGCCAGGGCCGCGCGCCGGCGGTCGCGCGAGAGCAGGGCGGTCGCCGTCCACCGCCGGTTGGACCCCTGCTGTCCCACCGACAGCGGGGTGCCGAGCAGCCGCTCGACGCGGGCCTCGGCGTGCACCCATCCCATCGCCTGCGGAGGGCCCGGCCCCGCCGGGCGCGCGAGCAGCCGCGCGATGGACGCCTCGCCCATCAGCGTGGCCCCGCCCTCCAGGAACTGGGCCACGAACCGCGCCCACTCGCCGAGGGGCAGGTGCACCCGCCCCGCCGGACCCCCGACCGCCGGGTTGTCGGCCGACTCCGGGCGGGCCGGGTCCATCGCGGGGCCGCGGCCACGGGCGCCGAGCAGCGGGCGGTGGCCCCACGGCGCGTCGCCCTGCGGCGCGCCCACGCCGGCCGCGTGGATGCCGAGCGGCGCCAGCACCTCCGCGTCCAGCGCGTCCTCCCACGGCGCGTCCGCGACCCGCTCGATCGCCGCCCCGGCGACGACGTAGCCGAGGTTCGAGTAGCGGAACCGGCCGGGGCGGTCGGGAGGCGCCGCGAGCACGGCGGCCGCCGCCTCCGTCCGCTGCACCCGCACCGGGCGCACGTCGGCGGCGGCGTCGCGCATGGCCCGCACCGACAGGTTGGGGCGCACGCCGGCGCGGTGCACCAGCACGTCGTCGATCGTCACGGCCGCCCATCCCGGGTCGGCGGGGACGTCCGGGAAGAGGTCCGGCAGCGGCGCCCCCCACGCCGCGGCGCCCGACTCCACGAGCCGCGCGTACAGCAGGGCCGTCATCGACTTGGTGCACGACCCGATGTGCCAGGGGTCCGCGGCGGTGACCGGCGCCCCGCGGCCGCGCGCCCGCACGCCCGCCACGGCGACCTCGGCGGAGCCGTCCGGGGCCACCAGGGCGGCGCCCATCGCCGGCGCCCGGCACGTCCCCACCGCGTCCTCGACCAGCTCCCGCAGCTGCGGCACGGTCCCCTCCGGCTAGGAGCAGGCCTCCGTGAACCGCACCTCGGGAAGCTCGCCGACCGTCATCTCGTTGACGTACCGCCCGATGATCCCGTGGCCGAGCGGCGCGACGCTGAACGCGTAGCGGCGGGCCGGCGCCTTCCTCGGCTTCGGCCGGTAGAGCAGGGTGCGGCCCCCGGCGTTCCGGTCGCGCGCCGAGAAGAAGGGCCTGCCGTAGAGCTGGCGCACGCGCTTCTCCGACGCGACCAGGCGCAGCCCCTTCGTCGTGAGGTTGGAGAAGTTGACCGAGGTCGTCGACGAGATCGTCGCGGTCCGGATGACGCCGTCGGTCATCAGGAAGTACACGCCGTCGTCGCGGCCGACCTGCTCCAGCACCGCGCACGCGCCGTTGCGCTGCGTCACCCGCAGCTTCGACGACGTCGCCGCGCGCGCCTGATCGACCGTCATCCCCAGCTTCACCGGGCCCAGGCCGTCGGGGCCGAGCCTCGCGGCGTCGAGCTTCGGCGCGGCGCCGGTGGCGGTGCCGACGGCGGCGAGCGCGGCGGCCGCGACGAGCGCGGCGGCGGGCGCGATGTGGCGGGGGCGCGGCATCGGCGGCGGACTCTGCCGACCGGCGCGGACGGTGTCGAGCCGGCCGGTCGCCACCCGCCGACGATGCCGCGCTGCCGACCGTGCGCGCGTGCTAGCGTCGCCCGACATGGCGATCGCCCAGTCGCACACGTCGCTCCACGACCGCCACGTGGCGCTCGGAGCGCGGATGGGCGCGTTCGCGGGGTGGGACATGCCGCTGCTCTACGGGTCCTCCCGCGACGAGCACCTGGCGGTGCGCCGCGGCAGCGGGGTCTTCGACGTCTCCCACATGGGGCAGCTCGAGGTCTCCGGCGGGGCCGCGCGCGACGCCCTCCAGGCGCTCCTGACCAACGACGTCACCGCCATCGGTCCCGG
>DASSBX010000450.1:0-2246 GCA_035698305.1 Miltoncostaeaceae bacterium
CAGGAGGACGGGCGGGGCGGACGAGGTCACGCGGGCACGCCGGCGACGCCCCCGGCCGGCAGCCGGTCGGCCAGCATCTGCCGCAGGAACGGCGCCAGGAAGCGGCCGCCCACCTTGGCCACCGGCCACGTGGGCGCCTGCTCGGCGTCGCCCTCGGCAGGCGCCGGCGCGCCGGACGGGAGCGAGCGCCCGCGCCGGCCGTCCCACATCCATCCCGACAGCGCCGCCGGGGCCGGGACGCCCTCGGGGGCGGCGCCCGCCGCCGCCGCCACGATCCCCTCCGCAGCGACGTCGGCCTGCCGGCACGCGACGCCGCCCTGCTTCACCGGGTTGGTGGTGCCGTCGCCGACCGCCCAGACATCCGGCACGCCGGGCACCCGCGCGTCGGGACCGACCGCGATGAACCCGAGGCCGTCGGCCGGCAGTCCCGCGATCGCGGGTCCGCGCTGCACCGGCAGGGCGATCGCCCGGTCGGCCCAGATCGTCGACCCGTCGTCCAGGTGCAGGCACCCCGCGCTCCAGCAGCGGACGGCGGCGCCGGTCACCACGTCGACGCCCGACCGGGCGAGCGTGCCCCGGACGGCCGCGCTCGCCTCGGGCCCGAAGAGCCCGAGGGGGGTCTCCTCCGACGTCACCACGCAGATCGCCACCGACTCCGCGCCACCCTGGCCCACCAGGTGCTCGCGGGTCATCAGGGCGAGCTCGTAGGCGGCGAGCGGCCAGCCGCAGCCGGGCGGCACCACGATCGCCATCTCCACGCCCGCGCCGCGGACCGCCCGGGTGCCGATGTCGTCGACCATCCCCCGGACCGCCTCCACGTCGGGCGGCCCCCGGAACGTCAGCGCGCCCGGGACCGCGGCGACGGGGATGGCGCCCACCGCGACGACGAGCGCGTCGTACGTCAGCAGCTCGCCGCCCTCCAGCACCACGGCGTGCCGTGCGGGATCCACGGCCGCGACGCGTCCCGGGACGAGCCGGGCGCCGGCCCGGTCGACCACGTCGGCCAGGCGCAGGTCGAGCGCGGTGCCCAGGCCGAACGCGCGCGCCGTGGCCGTCCCCGGCACCGTGAAGCGGCGGCCGGGGTCGACGACGGTCACGTCGGCCGCGACGCCCGCCATCTCGCGCAGCGCGAGCGCGGCCTCCACGCCGGCGATGCCGCCGCCGGCGATGAGGACGCGGAGCCGCCGGTTGCCGAGGTGGGTCATTCCCGGAGTGTGTCCCCACACGGCCCGCGGGCCATCCGTGCGGGCCGGGGTCCGGCCTGCGGACTTCCCGAAGGCCGCGCGACGGTGCCGGACGGCGCGAGCGGGCATGATCCCGGCGTCCGCCGTGAACCGAGGGGAGGCGCTGCGACCCGAACGGTCCTCACCGTGAACGCGGGGTCCACCAGCCTGAAGCTGCGGTCGGTGGACCCTGCGGGCGCGTCCCGCGAGGTGGGGTCCCTCGAGGAGGCGTCCCGCGACGTGGGGGCGGTCGGCCACCGGATCGTGCACGGCGGCCCGCGGCTGACCGCGCCCGCCCTGCTCGACGACGGCGCCGAGGCGGCCCTGCGGGACGCCGCCGCCCTGGCGCCCCTCCACGACCGGCCGGCGATCGACGCGATCGACGCGGCGCGGCGGGCGCTGCCGCACGTCCCGCACGTGCTGGTGCCGGACACGGCGTTCCACGCGACGATCCCGGCGGAGGCCGCGACGTACGCGATCCCCGCCCGCTGGCGCGACGACTGGGGCATCCGCCGCTACGGCTTCCACGGCCTGTCGGCCCAGTGGGCGGCGGAGCGGGCCGCCGCGATGCTCGGCCGCGACGACCTTCGGCTGGTTGTGTGCCACCTCGGCGGGGGCGCGTCGGCGACGGCCGTCGCCGGCGGGCGCTCCGTCGACACCACCATGGGCTTCGGCCCCCTGGAGGGGCTGGTCATGGCGACCCGCTCCGGGACGGTCGACCCGGACGTCCCCCTGCACCTGGTGCTGCGCCACGGCGTCCCGGCGCAGGAGGTGGAGCGTGCGCTGAATGAGGACAGCGGCCTGCGGGGGCTCGCCGGGACGGGCGACATGCGGCGCGTCGAGGCGTCGGCGGCCGGCGGCGACGCCCGCGCCGCCCTGGCGCTCGCCGTGTACGACCACCGGCTCGCCGCCGCCGTCGCGGCGATGGCCGCGTCCCTGGGCGGATTGGACGCGCTGGCGTTCACCGGCGGCGTCGGCGAGCACTCCGGGCGCACCCGCGCCGAGGCGGCGCGCCGGCTCGCG
>DASSBX010000451.1:0-9688 GCA_035698305.1 Miltoncostaeaceae bacterium
CTCGCGCTCGCCGTCGGGGCCGCCGGCCACCAGCCGGCCGCCCGCGCCCCGGATGACGGCCTGCGGGCGGATACCGATCATGGAGTGGCGCCCCAGGCGGCCGTGCTCCACCGACTCCAGCAGGAACGCCGGGCCGCCGTCGCGCAGCTTCAGGTAGGCGCTGACCGGCGTCTCGCAGTCGGCGATGTACGTGTGCGCCAGGGGCACCTGGCGGTGGCCGGTCGCGGCCATGCCGCGGACCGCGCCGAGGTCCGGGGTCACGTCGATCTGCTGCCCGCGCCGCGGCGGGACATCCAGGCGCAGGCGGGTCACGGACGGCGGCGGGAGGCGAGCTCGGCGGCCACCTCGTCCAGGCGGACGCCCGTCGCGCGCCAGAGCACCGCGAGGTGGTAGAGCAGGTCGGCGCTCTCGTACACCACCTGGCCGTGCTCGGCGCCCTTCGCGGCCAGCACCACCTCGGTCGCCTCCTCGCCCACCTTCTTGCAGACGGTGTCGATGCCCTTGGCGAGCAGGCGCGCGGTGTACGACGACTCCGGGTCGGCGGCGTCGGCGCGGGCGGCGACGGTGCGCTCCAGGTCGGCGAGCGCGGCGAACGGCTCCGGCGGCGGGCCGTCGGTGAGGGCGTCGCCGAAGCAGGTCTCGGCCCCCGTGTGGCACGCCGGCCCCGCGGGGTCGACCAGCACCACCAGGCTGTCGCCGTCGCAGTCGAGCAGCACCGCCCGCACCGCCTGGGTGTTGCCGCTCGTCGCGCCCTTGCGCCACAGCTCCCGGCGGGAGCGGCTCCAGAACCACGTCTCGCCCCGCTCCAGCGTGCGCTCCAGCGACTCCCGGTTCATCCACGCCTGGGTGAGCACCCGCCCGGTCGAGGCGTCCTGCACCACGGCCGGGATCAGGCCGTCGGCGCCGAAGCGCACGCGCTCGGCGATGGACTCGGCGGCCTCCATCAGGTGTCCCCGTTCAGGGCGGCCAGCTCGGCCACGACCCCGATGGCGGACGAGCTGCCCACTCGGGCCGCGCCCGCGCCGATCATCGCCTGCACCACCTCGAGCGTCGCGATGCCGCCCGAGGCCTTCACCCCGACGCCCTCGGGGAGGGCGTCGCGCATGAGCTCGACGTCGTGGATCGACGCCTTCGTGCCGCGCCCCGTGCAGGTGCGCGCGAAGTCCGCGCCCACATCCGTCACGATCTTGCACGCAAGCCGCTTCACCTTGTCGTTCAGGAGGGGCGCCTCGATGATCACCTTCACGATGACGTCACCTCGCGCATCATTCGCGGCGCGGGCGCGCACGGCGCGGACGACCCGCATGAGGTCGTCCCGCACGGCCTTGAACTCCCCTGCGAGCATCGCGTGGTAGTTCATGACGATCTCGACCTCGTCGGCGCCCTCGCCGACGGCGCGGTCGGCCTGGGCGACCCGCTCGGCGGTGGTGGACGCCCCGCCGGGGAAGTCGAGCACGGCGCACGTCTTGACGTCGCACCCGCGCAGCAGCTCGGCCACCTGCGGCACGAACCGGCCGTCGGCACAGAGCGCCGCGAAATGCAGCTCCCGCGCCTCGGCGCATGCCCGATCGATGTCCGCCGCGTCCGTGTCGGGCGCGAGGACGGTCAGATCGAGCGTCTTGGTGAGGTCCTCCGCCCGCATCAGACGGGCGCCGGACGCCGCGAACCGCTCATCGGGCCGAGTATAGCGGCGGCCCCGGGGGCCACCCGTGCCTGAGCTGCCCGAGCTCCAGGCGCTGGCCGAGGGCCTCACCGCGCACCTGGCGGGGCGCGAGGTGGCGGACGTCGCCGTCCATCACCCTGCGACGCTGAAGACCGCCGAGCCCCCGCCGGGCGTCCTGGCGGGCCGCCCGATCGTGCGGGTGTGGCGGCGCGGCAAGCTGCTGGGCCTGGAGGTGGAGGGCGGCCTGCACCTGGTGATCCACCTGATGCAGGCGGGCCGGCTCGGGATGGCGGCGGCGCCGGCGAAGCGCCCCGGCCGGCAGGCGTCCCTGGACGTCGGCGTCGGCGGCGGCGAGGTGCTGCGGCTGCGGGAGCTCTCGACCACGCGGCGGGCGTCGGCCCACGTCCTCGACGAGGAGGGCCTGGCCGCGCACCGGCCGCTCGTCCGCCTGGGCCCCGAGCCGATCGGCCTGGCCCCCGGGGCGTGGCGCGCCGTGCTGGACGGGCCGGGGGTGCTGCACACCGTGCTGCGCGACGGCCGCCGGGTTGCGGGCATCGGCCGCGCCTACGCCAGCGAGATCATGTGGGCGGCCAAGCTGGCGCCGTTCGCCCGCGCGTCGACGCTCGACGACGATGCCGTCGCCCGGCTGGCGCGCGCCGCCGACGCGGTGCTCACGCAGGCTCTCGACCGGGCGCGGGAGCGCATCACGCTCGACATGCCGAACCGCGAGTCGCGCGTCACCGCGGTCCACGGCCACCACGGCGAGCCGTGCCTGCGGTGCGGCACGCGGCTCGAGCACGTGGCGTTCAGCGAGTACGACCTGGTCTACTGCCCCGCCTGCCAGACCGGCGGCCGCGTGTACCGCGACCGCCGGATGAGCAGGCTTCTGGGCTGAGGCTGAGGCGGGGACTACCGGTATTCGGCGAGGTACCGCTCGAACGTGCGGAGGTGGTTCTCCTCGTCGCGCAGGATCTCGATGACCATGTCCTGCGTCGCCCAGTCGACCCCGTCGCACGCCTCGATGATGCGGAGGTAGTGCTCGATGGCGCCCTTCTCCGCCTGGATGACGCCCTCGATGACCGTCTTCACGTCGGCCGGGTCGTCCAGCGGCTGGAGGTACGGCTGGTCGGAGGTGAACTCCGCCGACCCGGGCGGGGTGCCGTACAGGTCCTTGATGCGGCCGGCGAACGACCGTGCGTGGCCGAGCTCCTCATCGACGTCCGCGGACAGCGCCTCGGCGATCTCCTCCGCCCGGATGCCGTCGAGGGCCTCGGAGTTCGCCAGGTAGTTCATGACGGTCTCCATCTCCATCCAGTACGCCTGGCGGAGCAGCCCGAGGATCTCCTCGCGCTTCGCCGACTGGGCGTCGGAGAGGATTCCAGTGTTCACCCTGCTCGTCTTCGTCGCCATCCTGCCCCCCTCGTGTTCCGGTGACTCACGAGACTATAGCAACTCATTCAAGATAACGATCGACTTCGGCGAGCCTTTGTTTTGCGATACACTGGTCCGCATGAGCACCGACGTCGCCGCCGACCTCCACCGCGCACTGCGCGACCGCGGGCAGCGCGCGACGCCCCAGCGGCTGATGATCGCGGCGACCGTGTCCTCCCTCCCCGGTCACGCCACCGCCGAGCAGATCCACGGCGCGGTGGCGGAGCGGATGCCGGGGGTGTCACTGCCCACGGTGTACGCCACCCTCGAGCTGCTCGAGGACCTCGGCCTGGTGCGCCGGCTGGCGTCGACCACGGGGTCGGCGGTCTACGACCCCCGCACCGACGCGCACCACCACCTCGTGTGCCGCCGCTGCGGCCGGATCGCCGACGTCGACGGCCACCTGGACGACGCGGCCGTCATGCGCGCCGCGCGGCGGGCCGGGTTCGTGCCCG
The DNA here is from genome assembly GCA_035698305.1 of Miltoncostaeaceae bacterium. Lineage (GTDB taxonomy): Bacteria > Actinomycetota > Thermoleophilia > Miltoncostaeales > Miltoncostaeaceae > Miltoncostaea. The sequence continues at coordinate 3,550 of DASSBX010000451.1, forward strand.
ACGACGCGCAGCTGGTGGTGCGGGGCCTCTGCGCCGACTGCAGGGCGGCGGCCGCGACGGGCTAGCGGCGGTCGGCCTCTCGGCCCGCGGCGGTCGCCGCGCGGGCGCGCCACTCGGCGAAGCGCCCCTCCGGCGTCTCGAGCCACTCGCGGAGGTCGCGCTCGAAGCGATTCCAGCAGCGCGCCCGCGCGCCATACTCGGGGAACCAGGTCTCCGCGTCGCCACCTTGCCTCACCTGCTGCATTAGGCAGACCTTACACCCTGACGCGGGGACGCGGAGGTGACGGTCGGCCCTGACCCGCGGTCGCGCTACCCTCGGTGCGATGTCCACGGCCCGATGGCGGGTGCTCTACGACGAGGGGTGCGGCTTCTGCCGCTGGTGCGTCGGGGTGTTGCTCGCCCTCGACCGGAACCACGCGCTGCGCCCCGTGGCGATCGGCTCCGACGAGGGCGCCATGCTGCTGGGCGACCTGGACGAGCGCGCCCGCAGGGACTCCTGGCACCTGGTCGATCCGCAGGGCAGGCGCACGTCCGCCGGCGCCGCCGTGGCGCCGCTCCTTGACCTGCTGCCCGCCGGCGGGCCCGCGGCCGCCGTCGCCCGTGCCCTGCCCGGCCCGGTGGAGCGCGCCTACCGCCTGATCGCCGGCAACCGCGGCGTCGTGGGCCGCATGGTGGGCGAGGGCGCCCGCCGCCGCGCGGAGCGCCGGATCGCACGCCGGGCGTAGGGCACCCGGGTTGGGCGGCGCCGCGACCCGGTAGTTCCAGGTGGATGCGGTATGGATATCTGGCGGGCACGGCGCTGCTGGCGTGGTGCACCGCGTTCCGCCTCGCGCCGCGCCGCTGGCCCCGGCCCCTCGCGCGGGCGGCGTTCCCGATCGGCGCCGCCCTCAACGAGCTGCCGCACGTCGCGGCCGCGCTGCTGATCGCGTCCACGGCGCTGACGCTCGCCGCGACATCCCCCTGTGGCGACGGCGGGCGGGCGGAACCGGCTGGACGTGTACCGGCGGCGGGGCCGGCCGCCGGACGGCCCGACGCTCGTCTCCTTCCACGGCGGCGGCGACTTCTCGGGCGACAAGAACCGCGAGGGCCGCGCCCTGCTGCACCGGCTCGCCGGCCGTGGCTGGCTCTGCGTCAGCGCGAACCACCGGTTGCGGCCGGCCGTGACGTTCCCCGACCACCTGACCGACGCGAAGCGGGCGATCGCGTGGAGTTCCCCGGGGGGCAGCACGCGTTCGACGTGTTCCGCCGGTCCGCTTCGCGGCCGTGGTGGACGGCGTGGAGGCGTTCGCCGCCCAGGGCTCGGGGCGCGCGCCCCGGCCGCGCGGCGCTGAAGGTCAGAGGCCGAGGCGCTGCAACATCGACTCATCGTCGCGCCAGCGCTTGCGCACGCGCACGGTGAGGTCCAGGTGCACCTCGGTGCCCCACAGGCGCGAGAGGGCCGAGCGGGCCGACGATCCGATGTCGCGGATCATCCCCCCGCCGCGGCCCACGACGATGCCCTTCTGGGACTCGGTCTCCACCAGCACCGACGCACGCACCACCACGCCGTGGCGGGCCGGCTCGATCTCGCGCACGTCGACGGCCAGCGCGTGCGGGATCTCCTGCCGCAGGCGCAGCAGGGCCGACTCGCGGATGAGCTCCGCGGCCAGCTCCTCCTGGGTCTGGTCGGTCGCCATCCCCTCCGGGAAGTAGCGCGGCCCCTCGTGCAGCAGCCGCGGCAGGTCGGCCCGCAGCGCCTCCACCCCCCGGCCGCGCCGGGCGCTGACCGGGTGGAGCTCCACGAAGTCGACGAGCTCGGCGGCGCGGGCGATCGCGGCGACGGTCTCGTCGGGGGTGAGCCGGTCGGTCTGGTTGACCACCGTGATCACCGGGAGGTGGGACGCCCGCAGCCGCTCCGCGATGAAGCGGTCCCCGCCCCCCACCGGCTCGGCCCCGTTCAGCACGAACAGGGCGGCGTCGCAGTCGGCCAGGCTCTGGTCGACCGTCGCCTGCATCCGGGAGGTCAGGACGTCCGCGGGACGCTGGAAGCCGGGGAGGTCGAGCAGCACGGCCTGCCAGTCCGGGCCGTGGACGACCGCCGTGATGCGCCGGCGGGTGGTCTGCGGACGGGGCGACACCGCCGCCACCTGCGACCCGGCGAGCGCGTTGGCCAGCGTCGACTTGCCGACGTTCGGGCGCCCGGCCAGGGCCAGGAGCCCCGACCGGTACGTCACCCCCACAGCTGGAAGATCACGATCGCCACGCATGTCCCCAGCACGGCGCCGGCGAGCGTCTCCACCACCGAGTGGATGCCGGCCTCCACCCGCGACTGCGCCACCAGCAGGGCCATCAGGAACGCCAGCGTCGACACCAGCACCGCGTGGCGCAGCGGCTCGGCGATGATCGTGATCGCCGCCCATCCGGCGAAGGCCGCCGCCGCGTGCCCGCTGGGCAGCCCGCCGCGCAGCGGCGTGCCCCGCCCCGTCCACGCCTTGATGCCGATGACGAGGATGACGGTCAGGATCATCACCACCACGACCAGGTGGGTCGGCGACCGCCGCACCCCCACCAGCAGGTCGCGGCTCTCGTCGGTGAGCCGGTCGTAGAACACGAAGTAGGCGACGGCGAGCGCGTTGACCGTCGCGACCAGCACGGCCCCGGCGGCGACGTCCTTCGCGATCTTCACCAACGGGTGGTAGGTGGTGACGACGGCGTCGATCGCCGCCTCGATCGCCGTGTTCAGCATCTCGGCGACGAGCACCAGGCTCACCGCCGCCATCACCGCCACCAGCTCCAGCCGGCTCAGGTCGAGCAGCAGCCCCATCACCAGCACGAACACCGCCGCGCCCGCGTGGATCTGCATGTTCCGCTGGGTGCGGACCACGTAGACGATGCCCTCGAACGCCCAGTTGAACGACCAGCGCAGGCTGTGCTGGCGGGGCAGGCTCGAGCGGGACGCCGCCCGCAGCATGCGGCCCAAGCGCCGCTGGCTCGACCCGGGCGGATCCTCGGGCGCCCGCGGCGGGGTCTGCGACGTGGTCACGGCGCCTCGGCGACCAGCCGGTCCTGCAGGGAGAGCATCTCGCCGTCGTCGGCCTCGTGGTCGTACCCCAGCAGGTGCAGCACCCCGTGGACCGCGAGGGTCTCCAGCGGATCCTGCGCCGCGTCCGGGCAGATCACCACGTCGCCCAACTCGGGCGGCGGCCCGCCCCCGGGCCACTCCAGCGCCTCGGGGCCGTCCACGGGGAACGCGAGGACGTCGGTCGGCTCCGGCCTGCCGCGGTGCTCGCCGTTGATGCGCGCCATCTCCTCCGGCCCCACCACCATCAGCCCGACGGTCGCGTCGGTCAGGCCGAGGCGCTCGCAGGTCCAGACGATCCGGTCGATCAGCCGACGCGTGTCGGCGCCGTCGCCGCGCGCCTCGACCTCGATCATCCCCTGCCGGCCCCGTCCGCCCCGGCCCGGTCGTAGGCGTCCACGATGCGCTGCACCAGCCGGTGCCGCACGACGTCGCGACGGTCGAGCCGCACGAACGCGATGTCCTTCACGCCCTCCAGCACGTCGATCGCGCTGAGCAGGCCCGAGCGGGTGGCGGACGGCAGGTCGACCTGGGTGGTGTCGCCGTTGACGATCATCCGCGAGCCGTAGCCGAGGCGGGTCAGGAACATCTTCATCTGCTCGGGCGTCGTGTTCTGCGCCTCGTCGAGGATGATGAAGCTGTCGTTGAGGGAGCGGCCGCGCATGAACGCGAGGGGCGCCACCTCCACCTGGCCGCGGTCGAACAGCGCCTCCACCCGCTCGGGGTCGAGCATGTCGTAGAGGGCGTCGAACAGCGGCCGCAGGTAGGGGTCGACCTTCGCGGCCAGGTCGCCCGGCAGGAACCCCAGGCGCTCCCCCGCCTCGACCGCCGGCCGGGTGAGGATGATCCGGGCCACCTCGCGCCGCATGAGGGCGGCGGTGGCGATCGCCACGGCCAGGTACGTCTTGCCGGTGCCGGCCGGACCGATGCCGAACGTGATGGTGCTCTGGCGGACGGCGTCGACGTAGCGCTTCTGCCCCGCGGTGCGCGGCGTGACCACGAAGCGGCCGTTGCGCCACACCACGTCGTCCAGGATCGGGCCGATCGGCTCGGCGCCCTCCACGGCGTCGGCCACGCTCTCGATGGTGCCCGGGGCGATCGGGTGCCCCTTCATCACCATCTCCGCGAGCTGGCCCACCACCTCGGCGCCGGCCCGGACCCGGGGCTCCATCCCGGTGAGCGTGAGCCGGTTGCCGCGCAGCGCGAGCTCCACGTCCAGGCGGTCCTCGAGGTCGCGCAGCACGCGGTCCTGCTCGCCCGCCAGCTCGACGGCGACGCGGTCGTCGAGCTCGATGACCTGGTCGACGCGCTCGGCGGCGCTCACATGCTCTCCGACAGGGTCCCGCCCCCCATGAGGTGCCAGTGCAGGTGGTGGACGCTCTGGCGGGCGTCCGGCCCGTGGTTGGTGGTCACCCGGTACCCGCCCCCCTCCAGGTCCAGCCCGCGGGCGACGCCGGCGATGAACACGGGCATGGCGGCGCGGGTCGCCTCGTCGAGCCCCTCCACGCCCGCGATGGAGGCGACGTGCTCGACCGGGACCACCAGCACGTGGACCGGGGCCTTCGGCGCGATGTCCGTGAACGCCACGAAACGCTCGTCGCGCGCGACGACGTCGGCGGGGATCTCCCCCCGAACGAGGCGGCAGAACAGGCAGTCGTCGCTCAGCGGTGCTCCTCCCAGGCCGGCGCGGACGCGATCGCCATCGCCGCGACGGCGGCGGTCTCGGCCCGCAGGACGGTCGGGCCCAGGCGGCAGACGGCGAGCCCGGCCTCCCGCGCCCGCGCGACCTCCGACCCGGAGAAGCCGGCGTCCGGTCCGACCACCAGCGACACGCGGGCGGACGCCCCGCCGTCGGCGATGGCGGTCGGCAGCGTCAGCTCGCCACGTGGGTCGATCAGGAAGCCCTCCCCGGCCGGGATCCCGGCCACGATTGCGTCGAACGCTAGCAGCCCCCGTACCCGGCCCACGCCCGCCGTCCCGGCCTGCCGGGCTGCGGCGCCGGCCACCCGGTCCAGGCGCTCGCGGCGTCGCGCCCAGGCGTCGTCGCCCGGCACCCGCCGGGTCCGCTCCGAGGTGAACAGGGTCACCGGGCCCACGCCGAGCTCCACGGCCTTCTCGACGACGACGTCGATCCGGTTCCACTCCGCGAGCCCCTGGTACAGCGCGACCCTGGGCGCGGGGGCCTCGCGCGGCCTCCCCGTCGCCCGGACCGTGGCGACGGGCCGGCTCGCGACGACCACCGCCGGCCAGATGCGCCCGTCGGGGCCGATCAGCTCCACGGCGTCCCCGGGGCCGCGCCGCACCACCCGCGTCAGGTGGTGGGCGTCCTCGGGCGCCAGCGCGATGTCGCCGCCCGCCCCCGGGTCCTCGGCGACGGCGTAGCGGAAGACGTGCCTCATGCGGCGAGCAGCACGGTCGACCAGCCGTCGTCGTCGATGCGGTCCCGCACCGCCAGGCCGAGGGGCGCGAAGGCGCCGGCGACGCCGGCGACCTCGCCGGGCCGCATCCCCGAGGCGACCAGGTGGACGGGCGCCGCCCGCAGGGCCTCCGCCAGGACGCGCAGCACCGTGCCGGTGAGGTTGGCCACGACGGTGGGCGGCGCCGGCACGGGATCGCGCCCGAGCGTGCGCCGCCCGATCGTCATGGCGACGCCGTTGCGACGGGCGTTCGCGGCGGTCGCCTCCACCGACAGCGGGTCGTAATCGATGGCCAGGACCGGGTCCCAGCCGAGGCGGCGGGCGGCGATCGCCAGCACCCCGGAGCCGCATCCGGCGTCGAGCAGCGCGCCCCCGGCCGGCAGCCCGGCGAGCAGGGTGAGGCACGCCCGGGTGGTGGCGTGCTGAGCGGTCCCGAACGCCATACCGGGATCGATCTCCACGTCCAGGAGCGGCGGACGCGGCGGCTCCCACGGCGGGCGCACGAGCAGGCGCCCGGCGATCTCCACGGGGCGGTGGAAGCGGCGCATCGCGTCCTGCCACGACGGATCCTCGGGGGCGGCCTCGACCGTCGCGTCGATGCCGCCGGCCGCGAGGGCGGCGCGGAGCCGGTCAGGGTCGGCGGAACCGGGCGCCGTCCACAGGC
>DASSBX010000452.1:0-5734 GCA_035698305.1 Miltoncostaeaceae bacterium
CCAGGCCGAGTTCGACCAGCTCAAGAAGAGGGCGCTCGCGACCTAGCTCGCCGAGCGGCGCCGGTCAGGCGGGGCCCGCGGCCGAACGGCCGCGGGCCAGCCGGCGCGCGCGGAGCACCTCCGCCACCGACCACGCCTGGAAGGGGCAGCCCGTCGCCGCGTGCGGCGCGTCCCCGTCGGCGGTCTCGGACACCGACCCGAGGCCCCACTCGCACAGGTGGCCCTCCAGCCCGTCAAGGACCCCCTCCACCGGCTCGGCGGCGCGGAGGGAGGCCTCGACGAACGGGCCGGCGAGCCACGGCCACACCGTCCCCTGGTGGTACGCGGCGTCGCGCTCGGCGGGCCCGCCGCGGTGGCGCCCGCGGTAGCCGGGCTCCCCGGGTGCCAGCGACCGCAGCCCCAGCGACGTGAGCAGGCGCTCGCGGGCGGTCCTCACCGGCCGGGCGTCGCGCAGCGGACCGTGGGGCAGGGCGACGGCGAGCAGGGCGTTGGGCCGCACCGCCGGGTCGTCGCCTCCCGGGCCGTCGACCACGTCCATCAGGGCGCCGCCGCGCACGAACCGCGCCGCGAACGACGCCCGCGCCCGTACCTCCAGCCCGACCGCGGTCGCCGCCAGGCCCGGGACGCCGGCCCCCAGCTCACCCGCCACGGCGAGCGCCTCGATCCACAGCGCGTTGACCTCCACCGGCTTGCCCACCCGCGGCGTGACCGGCACGCCATCGACGCGGGCGTCCATCCATGTGAGGGCCACGCCCGGCGCGCCCTGGGTCAGCAGCCCGTCGGAGGGGTCGACGCGGATGCCGTACCGGGTGCCGGCGACGTGCGCGTCGATCACCGCCCCGAGCGCCGGCGCCGCCACGGCGGCCAGGTCGGCGTCGCCGGTGGCGCGCACGTGCCGCCCCAGCGCGTGGGCGAACCACAGGGTCCCGTCCACGGTGTTGTACTCGGCGGCGCCGCTGTCGGTGGTGTTGGCCAGCATCCCCTCGGACAGCAGCGACGCGGAGCGCTCCAGAAGGCGCCGCCCCTCGTCGGCCCGCCCCGTCTCGAGGAACAGGCCCGCGTAGGACGTCATCGCGTCGCGCGACCACTCCCCGAACCACGGGTAGCCGGCCACCACGGTGGGGCCCTCGACCACGAACGCGTCCGCCGCGACGGCCAGCAGGCGGTCGGCGTCGTCGTCGGGCGCCGCCGCAGCCGCGACCGATCGGGCCCTCGCCGCGGCCGTCGCGACGATCCGGGCGCCCGGCGGCGGGACGTCACCCAGGTCTCCCGCCCACGCGGTCACGGCGGCCTCCTCCCCGGGCCGCAGCTCGGCGGCGAAGCGCCCGGCGCTCCACAGGTCCTCGCGGTCCGGCAGTCCGCGGGCCGCCTCCTCGCGGTGGCGCATCCCCACGTACCAGGCGCCACCCTGCGCCCAGCCGGGTCCGGCGACGCGGTAGGCGCCCTCGAAGGCGAACCCCCCGTCCACCGGCTCCACGGCGGGCGGCGCCGGCCCGGTCCGCTCGCCGTGGACGTCGCGCCACGTGCACAGCGGCTCCAGCTCCAGCCGCACCGGCCCGCCCGCGCGCACCAGACGGTGCACCACGGCCACCGCCGGCCGGCCATGCGCCATGGCGACGCGCCGCTCGACGACCGCGTCGCCGACGCGCCAGCGCCAGCACGGCACGCCGTCCACCACCGCGAACGCCTCCAGGTGCTCGTGGCCGCGGGGCGCGACCGTCCCGTCGGCCCACTCGTGGGTGGCCAGCGGCACCCGGGCGTCGCCGCGCACCAGCACCGGGTCGAGCGCGACGAGTCCCATCATCCGGCGCCCCGGCGAGCCGGCGGCGACGCACAGCAGCCCGTGGTAGCGCCGCGCCTCGAGGCCGCCGGCCGTCCCCATCGCGAAGCCGCCCAGCCCGTCGGCCACCAGCCACTCGCGGGCGGCGGACGCCGCAAGGTCGCCCAGCACCTGCCGGCCGGCCGCCGGGATCACCCCCGCGCCCCCGCCCGCGTCACGATCAGGTCGGCCACGAGCCCCGTCCAGCCCGTCTGGTGGGAGGCGCCCAGGCCGCAGCCGAGGTCGCCGTGGAAGTACTCGTGGAAGAGCAGGGCGTCGCGCCAGGCCGGGTCGTCGCGGAAGCGGGCGACCTCGCCGAAGCACGGGCGGCGGCCCTCCTCGTCGAGCAGGAAGATCGCGATGAGGCGGCGGCGCAGGTCGTCGGCCACCTCGGCCAGCGTCGCCTGGTGCCCCGAGCCGGTGGGGTGCTCCACCGTGAACGCGTCGCCGAAGAACTCGCCGTAGCGGTCGAGCGCCTCGATCACGAGGTGGTTCACGGGGAACCAGACGGGTCCGCGCCAGTTGGAGTTGCCGCCGAACATGCCGGTGCGCGACTCGGCCGGCTCGTACCCCACCGACCCGATCACGCGCCCCTCCATGACCAGTTCGTACGGGTGGTCCCGGTACGCGGCCGACAGGGCGCGCAGCCCGTAGGGCGACAGGAACTCGCCGTCGTCCAGCACGCGCGACAGCACCCGCCGCAGGCGGTCCTCGTCCAGCGCCGCGACCATGCCGCCGGCACCCTCGGGCCGCAGGCGCACCGACCGGAACAGCGCCGGGCGCCGCTCGAGCGCCCCCGCCACGACCGACCACAGGCGCGGCAGGGCGCGCACCTCCCCGTGGCCGATGGCGACCGCGCACAGCGGGATGAGCCCGGTCATCGACCGGGCGCGGACCGTCACCGTGGCGCCGTCGGCCGGCCGCGCCAGCCGGTCGTAGAGGAACCCGTCCTCCTCGTTCCACAGGCCCTGCGTCTCCAGCGCCCGCGCGATCAGCCCGAAGTGGACGAAGAACTTGATCGCCATGTCCTCGTAGGCGGGGTCCTCGGCCGCCAGGACCAGGGCCATCTCCAGCATGTTCAGCGCGAAGATCGCCATCCACCCGGTGCCGTCGGCCTGCTCCAGGCGCACCCCGGGGGGCAGCGGCGCCGAGCGGTCGAACGGGCCGATGTTGTCGAGCCCGAGGAAGCCCCCCGCGAACAGGAAGTCGCCGTCCTCGTCCTTCCGGTTGGTCCACCACGCGAAGCTCAGCAGCAGCTTCTGGAAGATGCGCTCCAGGAACAGCCGGTCGCGCGAGCCGTCGATGCGGAACACGCGCAGCGCCGCCCACGCGTGGACCGGCGGGTTGACGTCCGAGAAGGCCCATTCGTACGCCGGGATCGCACCGTTCGGGTGCATGTACCACTCCCGGCACATCAGGATGAGCTGCTCCTTGGAGAACTCCGGGTCGACGTGCGCGAGCGCCACCGTGTGGAACGCGAGGTCCCACGCCGCGAACCAGGGGTACTCCCACTTGTCCGGCATCGAGATCACGTCGTGGGCGCGCAGGTGGCGCCACTCGTGGTTGCGCCCCCGGGCCCGGCCGGGCGGCGGGGGCGGCTGCGTGGGATCGCCGTCCAGCCAGCGCCCCACGTCGTAGTTGAAGAACTGCTTGCCCCAGAGCATCCCGGCGAACGCCTGGCGCATGACGCGGGCCTCGTCCTCGGTCGCCGCGGGGGCGATCGCGCCGTGGAACGCGTCGGCCTCGGCCTCCCGGGCGGCCATCGCCGCCTCCCACCCGGCGCCCAGGTCGGCCCCGTCGCCGTCGGGCGACAGCCGCAGCCGCAGCTCGCGCGTCCCGCCGGCCTCCACCCGCAGCCGGTACCAGAGCGCACCCTTCGTGCCCGTCCCGGCGGGGCTCACCGTCGCCGCCCCCGCGACGACGTGGTCGTTGATCCCGTCCTTCGGGCACGCGGGGCCGGGGACGCCGAACAGGCGAGCCGTGTTGGTGTCGTTGTCGCAGACGAGCGCCTCGGGGGCGCCCGCGCCGCGGAGCGTCATCGCACCGACCCGCTCCTCCTGGCACCGCAGGGCGGCCGCGGCGGCGGTCAGCCATGGGCGCGCCGCCCCCTCCGTCCACGACCAGCGGTTGCGGAACCACAGGGTCGGCAGCACGTGCAGGTCCGCCTCGTCGGGGCCGGCGTTGCGGACCCGGAGGCGGATGCAGATGTCGTCGGTGCCCGCCTTCGCGTAGGCCGCCTCCACGTCCCAGTAGCGGTCCTCGTCGAAGGCTCCGGTGTCGAGCAGCTCGTACTCGAGGCCCTCGCGGCCGCGGCGGCGGTTCTCCTCCAGCAGGTCGGCGTACGGGAACGGCCCCTGGGGATAGACGTAGCGCCATCGCATCCACGAGTGGGTGGGCGTGGAGTCGAGGTACCACCAGTACTCCTTGGCGTCCTCGCCGTGGTTGCCCTCGTTGCCCGTCAGCCCGAAGACGCGCTCCTTCAGGATCGGATCCCGCCCGTTCCAGAACGCCCACGCGAAGCAGAGGCGCTGGGAGTCGTCGCAGATGCCGCCCAGGCCGTCCTCGCTCCAGCGGTAGGCCCGCGAGCGGGCGTGGTCGTGGGGCAGGTACTCCCACGCCGTCCCGCCGGGGCTGTAGTCCTCGCGCACCGTCCCCCAGGCGCGCTCGCTCAGGTAGGGGCCCCAGCGGAGCCAGGCGTCCCGGTCGTCCGCGAGCCGTCGCCGCTCCGCATCGGACCGCACGGCGTTACGGGGCGAGCTCGCGGGCGAACAGCTCCAGGGCGGTGCGGGTCTTCGTGCGCTGCTCGCCCGACAGGTCCAGTCCGCGCGACTCCAGGAACGCCCGGGCCGAGAGCCCCACGGTCAGGGCCTCGTGCGGCTGGCACTTCGTCGACAGCTCCAGGATGTTGGTGGCGTCCGGGTAGAGCCACAGCTCGGCGACGAGCTTGCGGTCGTACGACGTGGGCGTCCACTTGAGCTTGAACACGTTGACCGGCCCGAGCGGCGTGAGGTCGTCCATCGTGATGCCGGCCGGGGCGTGCGCCTTGTAGAAGCGCCGCTGCTCCTTGCTCCACAGGTCCTTCATGGGCCGCTGCCCGGCGAGCGCCTCCCGCACGCGCGACCCCTTGTGGTCGGTGCGCAGCGAGCCGGAGCACACGAAGCCTCCGGGCAGCATGTCGATCTCGGTCTTGAACGTCGGCGACGCCCGCAGCTCCGCCGGCAGCTCCGACGGGACCACGGGGCGCAGCTTCACCACCGAGTCGTCGGAGCGGCCCTGCGTGCGGCGGGCCCGCACCACCACGCCGGCGCGCTCCAGCGCCAGCTCCGGGGTGTCGAAGAACCAGACCTGGCGGAGCTGGCCCTCCAGCGGGTCGAGCTCCAGCGCCCCCACGGCCGAGCGGCGCACCGAGTCGGGGACGGTGACCTTCAGCTCCACGGAGTCGACCTCGCTGAGCAGGCCGATCACCTCGGCCAGCTTGTCCCCGATCAACCGTTCGTTCCCTGCGGTCATGCGGCCTCCCCCTTCATGCGCTCAGCGCCGCGCCGGCGGGCGCGGGCTCCCCCTGCAACTCGTGGCGCCAGCCGATCAGGATGCGGTGCACGGCGGCGGCGCCCACCACCGGCTCCGCGGGCACCGCCAGCTCGACGGGGTGCAGGATGAAGCCGTGGGTCTGGGCGCCGCCGATCCCCCCGTGGAACGAGATGAGCTCCTCGAACGCACAGCCCTCGTCCAGATCCGGGTCGTAGAAGCTGCCGACGTAGATGTCGGGGCAGTGCGCGAAGCCGTCGTTGCGCAGCAGGTGGGCGGCGGCGTTGGGGCCGAACGGCGCGAGGGGGTCCTCCCCCTCCGTCTCGCCGGTCCGCAGCAGGTGGCGGCCGGCGGCGCCGAGGGCCACCGGGCCGTCGGCCCCGGAGC
>DASSBX010000453.1:0-4969 GCA_035698305.1 Miltoncostaeaceae bacterium
AACTTCTACTACGGCTTCATCCTGCTGCCGGAGGGCAAGCGCGCCGCCATCTACGCCGCCTACGCGTTCAGCCGCCGCGCCGACGATGCGGTCGACGGCGACGATCCCCCCGAGCGCCGGCGCGCCGCCGTGGCCGGCCTCCGGAGCCAGTTGGACGCCGCCGTGGCGGGCGCCCCGCCGCCCGGCGATCCGGTGCTGGTGGCGCTGTCCGACGCGATCCACACGTTCCGCATCCCGCGCGAGCACTTCGACGCGCTGCTCGACGGCGTCGAGATGGACCTCAGCGTCACGCGCTACCCCGACGAGGCGGCGCTGCGGGTGTACTGCGACCGCGTCGCCGGCGCGGTCGGCCTCGTGAGCCTGCACATCTTCGGCTTCGACGACCCCGCCGCCCCGGGGCACGCCGAGGAGCTGGGGGTGGGCATGCAGATCGTGAACATCATGCGCGACGTGGCCGAGGACGCCGGGCGCGACCGCATCTACCTGCCCGCCGACGCGATGGCGGCGCACGGCGTGACCGAGGAGCAGATCGCCGCCGGCCAGGTCACCCCGGGGTTCCGGGCGCTGATGGCCGAGCAGGGCGCCCGCGCCCACGCGCTCATCGCCGGCGGGGAGCGCCTGCTGCCGCTGCTCGACCGGCGCTCGCGGATGTGCGTGGCGATGCTCTCCGGCCTCTACCGGCAGATCCTCACCGAGATCGAGGCCCGCGACTACGACGTCATGGGCGGCCGCATCTCGCTGTCGGGTGGGCAGAAGCTGGCGCTCATGGCGCGCCGCACCGCCGGGGCGCTGCGCTGACCGGGCGGCACGTCGTGGTGTGCGGCGGGGGGCTGGCCGGCGTCGCGGCCGCCTGCGAGGCGGCGGGCCTCGGCGCGCGGGTGACGCTGGTGGAGCGCCGCCCCTTCCTGGGCGGCAAGGCGTTCAGCTTCACCGACGCCGCCAGCGGGCGGGAGATCGACAACGGCCAGCACGTGTTCCTGGGGTGCTGCACCGCGTACATCGGGCTGCTGCGCCTGCTGGGCACGCTCGGCGCGACCACCCTCCAGCGGCGCCTGGACGTGCTCGTGCGCGACCGCGGCGGCGCGCCGGGCCGCCTGCGCGCCGCGCCCCTCCCGGCGCCGTTCCACCTGAGCGCGTCGTTCGCCGCCTACCCCCACCTGACGCCGGCCGAGCGGGCGGCGGCGGTGCGGGCGCTGCTGGCGCTGGTGGCGATGCGGCCGGCGGCCCGGGAGCGGCTGGACGACCGCACCTTCGCCGACTGGTTGCACGACCACGGGCAGTCGGACCGCGCGATCGCGCGGTTCTGGGACCTGATCGTGCTGCCCACCTGCAACGACCGCTGCGACCGGGTGTCGGCCGCCCTCGCGGCGTTCGTGTTCCAGGAGGGGCTCCTGCGCACGAGCGCCGGCTCGGCGATCGGGTGGGCGCGGGTGGGCCTCACCCGCGTGGTCGACCCGGCGGCCCGCGACTTCCTGGCGGCGCGCGGCGGCACGGTGCTGAGCGGCCGCGGCGTCGCGGCGGTGGGCGAGCGGCACGTCGAGCTGCGCGGCGGCGAGCGCCTGGACGCCGACGGGATCGTGCTGGCCCTCCCGTCCCGGATGGCCCACGAGGTGGCGCCCGACGCCCTGCCGCGCGAGCCGGGGCTGAACGCATCGCCGATCGTGAACGTCCACCTCTGGTACGACCGCCCCGTGATGGAGGAGCCGTTCGAAGCGGTCCTCGAGAGCCCCGCCCAGTGGGTGTTCAACCGCTCGGCGATGGACCACGCCGGCGCGGGCCGCGCCGGCGAGCACCACCTGGCCGTGTCGATCTCCGGGGCCCGCGGCGAGGTGGAGGTTCCGCGCGATGCGCTGGCGGCGGCGATCCGCGCCGAGGTCGAGGCCGTGTACCCGCGGGCGCGGGGGGCGGAGCTGGTGGCGAGCGCGGTGGTGAAGGAGCCGCGTGCCACGTTCGCGCAGGCCCCCGGGCAGGCCGCCCGTCGGCCGGGCGCCGCGACGCCGGTCCCGGGGGTGGCCCTGGCGGGCGCCTGGACCGACACGGGGTGGCCGGCGACGATGGAGGGCGCCGTGCGCAGCGGCATCCGCGCCGCCCGGCAGGTGCTCGGCGGCCGGTGACGTAGGAGGACCGATGCCGCCCGCACGCCGCGTCATCGTCGCCCTGGCCGCGTCCGCCGCGCTCGTCGCGTCGGCCGTGCCCGCCCTGGGGGCGCGGATCCTCCCGCCGGGCGACCGCTACGGGGACGCGGCGGTCGACCTGAGCACGGACGGGCGCGCCGCCGTCGCCTACGAGCGCCTGCGACCCGGCCCCGACCTGATCCGGGTGGCGATCCGCCGGGCCGACCGGCTCGACCGGCCCACCGCGGGCCGCGGCATCGGCCGCGGCGACCTGGCGCTCGTGCGGGTCGGCGGCGTCGCGGGCGGCCCGCACCTGGTGGCCTGGGCGCGGCGGGGCGAGCTGCGCGTCTCCGTGCTGAGCCGGGGCGCCTGGCGCGTCGAGCGCCTGCCCCCCGAGGTGCGGTCCCTCACCGCGCTGTCCGCCGCGATCGCCGGGTCGCGGGTGGTGCTGGTGGTGGGCGACGCCACCGGCGCCGTCGCCCTGGTCCGGACGGGCGCGAACCGCTGGATCGCGCGTCCCCTGCCCGCCGGCCCGGCCCGGTCGGCGCTGGTGGCCCGCGCGTCGGAGCCCTCCGGCCGCGTCGTCGCCGCCTGGACGGAGGCCGGCGTCGCCGGGCCGTCCGTGGCCGCCTCGTCGTTCGATCCCGGGACGCTCCGGTGGACGCCGCCCACCACCCTGGCCGCCGCCGGCACCGTCCCGTCGCCGGTGGTGGACGATCTGTACCTCAACGGCCGGGGCGACGCGGCGCTGACGGTGGTGACCGCCGGGGACTTCCCCGGCGCCGGCCTCCCCGGCGTGCCGGTGCGGTACCTGCCCGCCCTGTCGTCCGCGTGGACGCCGCTGCCGGACGCGCCCGCCGCCTCGTCGCGCCCGGGCGCCCTGGAGGTCGCCGTCACGCCGGGCGGGACGCCGGTGTACGCGCGGCTTGCCGCGGGCGTCCGCGTCGCCGCCGTGACCGGCGCGGCGTGGGGTGCCGAGGAGCGCGCCCTGGCGGAGCCGGGCGGCCCCGACGCCGGCGACCTGTCCGAGGTCGACGACCTGGCCGTCGCCGCCGGCGGCCGGATGGTCGCGTCGGTCGCGGTCGACCCCGGTCCCGGGCCCGACGACCACGTCTTCCTGGTCCGCTCCCCGGTGGACGGCACCTGGAGGACGTCGCGCGCGTTCGCGTCGCTGCACGGGCCGCCCGAGCTGATCGTCGGCGGCCGCCGGGTGGCCGCGAGCTGGGTCCAGGACGCCTCGCTGAGCGGGCTGCCGGAGGCCGCCCTCAGCCCGTAGCGGGCCCGCGTGCAGGCGAAATGCGGGGACGCCGGCGCGCGTCCGCCGTCCGAACGGCCAGGCTCCGGCGAAGTGACCGCTGTTACGATCGCCCGAACCGCACGTCCGCAACCCGGCGGTCGCCCTGCCAAGACCCCGACACGAGAGGTTCCACCTGCGCGCCGCGGGCGCCACGCTCCCGCGCTGGGAGGCCGCCCGCGGGACGGCCCTGGACCTGGCCCGCGGGTGGTGGGCGTCGTTGCTCGCCGCGTGGGCGCGCGTGCTGGCGGGGCTGCTCGCCGCCCGGCGCGTGGCGGCCGGCACCGGGAGCGGCGTCCGCGAGCTGGTGATCGCCCTGTCGGCGTATGGCGCCTACAGCCTGGTGCGCGGGCTGTTCGGCGGCACGCTCGCCGTGGGGCGCGACAACGCCGCCGACCTCGTGAGCCTGGAGAAGGCGCTCGGCCTCTATGTCGAGCCCGGCATGCAGCGCTTCTTCGTGGACCACTCGCTGGGCATGCCGTTCTGGAACAGCCTGTACGTGGTGAGCCAGGTGGTGGTGTTGCCGCTCACCCTGTTCCTGGTCTACCGGTACCGGCGTCCCGCGTACGCCTTCGTCCGGAACATGGCGATCATCTCGTGGTCGGCGGGGCTCGTGGTCTACGCGCTGCTGCCGGTCGCGCCGCCGCGGCTGCTCGCCTCGGGCTTCACCGACACGGTCAGCTCCCAGACGTTCTTCGACCTCGACTCGGAGTTCATCCGCGCCTTCTACAACCCGGTCGCGGCGATGCCGAGCCTCCACGTGGGGATGGCGCCGGTCGTGGCGTGGGCGCTGATCCGGCTGACGCCGTGGGTGTGGACCCGGGCGCTCGGCTGGGCGTACCCGGTGCTGATCGCCGTGTGCATCGTCGTCACCGGCAACCACTACGTCCTGGACATCGCCGGCGGCCTGCTGGTGGTGCTGCCCGCCGCGGCGCTGGCGGCGTGGATCGTGCGCGCGCGGCCGGACGCCGTGGCGCCCGCCGACCAGGCGGGCGCCGGCCGCAGGTCCTCGACGGGTTAGGCCGCCTGGGCCGGCGGGATCGCCACGGTCGGGCGGTCAGGGTCGGCGTCGGCGTGGCGGGCGACCTTCACGATCGCGTGCAGCAGCTCGCGGTAGTCGGCGGGGTGGCCGACGCCGGGGACATCGAGCTCGGCCGCCAGCCGGTTCGCCCATTCCACGACGCTCGCCTGGGGCTCCGCCGTCGCGTCGAGCAGGGCGAGCTCGACGACGAACCCGCCGAGGCCCTTCAGCTCGGACCGGACCACGATGCGCTGGCGCGGCGGCTTGGGCTTGGCCCGGCTGCGGCGGCGGGTGGTCGGGGCGGGCTGGGCGGGAGGGGCGACGAGGGGGGCCACGGGGTCTCCTGGAAGGCGTTCGACCCGGCGCTTCCGTGCCGGGCTGGCGATACCCCCCCTTCGGCACGAACCTGCGGGGCCAACGTCCCCCGATCGGGGGATCAGCCGGACGAAGGCGCAGCGGGTCCGGTCAGAGGCCCGTCTGGTGGTGCGCCGTCGCCGTGGAGTGCTGCGCCACGATGTGGACGAGGCGCTGCGGGTCGGC
>DASSBX010000454.1:0-2618 GCA_035698305.1 Miltoncostaeaceae bacterium
GGTCAGCCCCTCGGATCCAGGACGTGGACCACGATCCCCGAACGGAACGCCGACGTCCCCGTCAGCCGGAGGTGCCTGAGGTCGATCCCGGGCAGCAGGCGCTCGCCGGAGCCCGCGACGACCGGGAACACCCACAGGTGCAGCTCGTCGAGCAGGCCCGCGTCCATCAGGGCGACGTCCACCTCGCCCGTCCCGTACTTCACGAGGTTCGCGCCCTCCTCGGCCTTCAGGGCGCGGACGCCCTCGACCAGGTCGCCGGGGATGACGGTGGCGTTCCACGTCGTCTCGGTCAGCGTGCGCGACGCGACGTGCTTCGGCATCGCGTTGATCTTGTCGGTGAAGGGATCCCCGCTGCGCTTCGGCCACGCCTCGGCGAACCCCTCGTAGGTCCTGCGCCCGAGGAGCATCGCGTCGGCCGGCTCGAGCAGCGACGCGGCGTAGGCGGCGTGCTCCTCGTCCCAGTAGGGCGGCCCCCACAGCTGCGGATCGGAGATGACCCCGTCGAGCGTGACGAACGTTGAACCGACGAGCTTCCGCATGACGTCCCTCCCGGGAGGCGATGGCCGTTCTCGCCCTCACGACGAACGGCGCGGCCCCGGATCGACATCGCGCCGCAGCAGCGCCCAGGTGAACGGCTGGGCCACCCCCGACGGGGTGCGGTGCTCCGTGCGGCGGCCCTCCACGAGCGCGAGACCCAGCTCGGCCGCGATCTGCTGCGGCGTCCACCGGGACACCGCCAGGCCGGAGCAGCGCGCGGGCCCGTCCGGCGCGAACGCGCCCACCACGGCGTGCCCGCCGGGCCGCAGCGCCGTCGCCACGGCCGCCGCGTAGCGCCGACGGTCGGCCTCGGCGGTCATGAAGTGGAGCACCGCCCGGTCGTGCCAGACGGCGTAGCGGCGGGGCGGGACCCATGTGAGGACGTCGCCCGCGATCCACGACACGCGTCCCGCCGCCGCGCCCAGCCGCCGGCGCGCTGCGGCGAGCGCGTCGCGCGAGACGTCGAGCACCGTCACGTCGCGGAACCCGTCGGCCAGCGCGGCGTCGACGAGCCGGGACGCCCCGCCCCCGACGTCGACGACCGGGCCGTCGGGACCCGCGCCCGCGCGGCGGATCAGATCGAGCGAGGTCGTCGGCATCGCCTCGAACCAGCTCACCCCCTCCACCCCGCGCATCCCGTACCGGCGGTCCCAGTGGGCCGCCGCCGCCGCGTCGCCGCCGGTCGGCGTCACCGGCAGGCCGGCGGCCCGCCAGGCGACGAAGCCGCCGGCCATGTCCGTCGCGTCCGCCAGGCCGAGGTCCTGGAGGGTCGCGGCGGCCAGGCTCGACGCGAAGCCCTCGGCGCACATGAGCACCACGGGGCCGGGCGCCTCCGCGATGCGGGCGTCGCGGTCGGGGGACGAGGGGTCCGCGCGCCACTCCAGCACGTTCCGCGGCACCACCAGCGCGCCGGGCACCAGGCCGTCGGCGGCGCGCTGGGCGTCCGCCCGGATGTCGACGATCACCCCGCCCGCCGCCTGGGCGGCGGCGGCCTCGGCGGGGGTCAGCCGCAGCAGACGCGCCCGTGCGGCGGTCAGGAGGTCGTCGACCGGCATTCGTCCGTCCCTCACCCCTCGGGCGCCACGAGCCCGGTCTCGTAGGCGAGCACCACGGCCTGGACGCGGTCGCGCAGGCCGAGCTTGCCCAGCATGCGGGCGACGTGGGTCTTCACCGTGTTCTCCCCGAGCACCAGCTCGCGGGCGATCTCGGCGTTCGACATCCCGCGGGCCACCAGACGCAGGACGTCGAGCTCGCGGGCGGTGAGGGGGGCGAGCGCGGCGGGGACGCCGTCGGGCTCGGGCCGCGCCGCGTGGGCGAAGCGCTCGATGAGGCGGCGCGTGATGGAGGGCGCCAGCAGCGCGTCGCCCGACGCCGCCACCCGGATCGCGTCGAGCAGCCGGTCGGCGGGCGTGTCCTTCAGCAGGAAGCCGCTGGCCCCGATCCGGAGCGCCTCGTAGACGTACTCGTCGCGGTCGAACGTCGTGAGCATCACCACCGCGGTGCCCACGTCCGGGTCGTCCAGGATCCTCCGGGCCGCCGACAGCCCGTCGAGATCCGGCATCCGGATGTCCATGAGCACCACGTCCGGCCGGCGGCGGCGCACCACGTCGACCGCCGCCGCGCCGTCGGGGGCCTCCCCGACCACGCGCATGTCCGGCTCGCTGTCCAGGATCACCCGGAAGCCGGTGCGCAGCAGCCGCTGGTCGTCGGCGATCACCACCGTGATCTCGCCGCCGCCGGCGGGCGGGTCCGGCGCCGGCTCCTCCTCGCCGTCGTCGCGCCAGCGGACCTCCGCCACCGCGACCCGCTCGGGGACGCCCGGCAGCCGCAGCGCGCAGGCCGGATGGGCCAGGCCCGCGGCGCCCGGGCCGGCGATCTGGCGCACCACGTCGGTCGCCACGATCGTCCCGGGCGCCGCGGTCTCGCACAGCCGCAGGGCCACCTCGACGGGGGCGCCGTAGAGGTCGTCGCCGTCGGCGACCGGCTCGCCGGCCGCCAGGCCGATGCGCGCGGGGGCGTCCGGGTCGGCGCCGGTGGTGGCCCGCTGCATGTCCACCGCGCAGCGCAGGGCGGCGCCCGCA